>NZ_BAAGPR010000048.1:0-55610 GCF_054783955.1 Streptomyces mayteni
AGAGGGCCGGCCCGGGCGGGCGGCGCCCGCGGCGGCTTCGCCGCCGGGCCGGCGGCCCGCTGCCGCGCGCAGCGCGCCACCCCGCGCGGAGCGCGGACGAAAGGGCGGGTGGGTGGGGGAAAACCCCCCGCGCCCGAAGCAGTCGCGCCGCGGTCACGCGCCGGATTCGGCCGCCGCCACCGCGGTCGTCGTCTGGCGTGCCTTGCGCCGCTCCCGCAGGCGGCTCGCCACCGGTTCCGTCCACCTCGTGGCGAACGGGCCGATGATGACGAGTATCAGCACGTACGCCGTGGCCACCGGCGCGATCCGTGGTTCGGTCGCGGCGGCCAGGCCAGCTATGACGATCGAGAACTCGCCACGCGCCACCAGCGCGCCGCCGGCGCGGAAGCGGCCCCGGGGGCCGACTCCGGCCCGCTTCGCGGCCCACCAGCCGGTGGCGATCTTGGTGCCGGTGGTCACCACGGCGAGGAGCAGCGCCGGGACCAGGACCGGCGGGATCGCCGTCGGGTCGGTCGACAGGCCGAAGAAGACGAAGAAGACGGCCGCGAACAGGTCCCGCAGCGGCGTCAGCAGGCGGCGCGTGTTGTGCGCGACCTCGCCGGAGAGCGCGATGCCCACCAGGAACGCGCCGACCGCCGCCGAGACCTGGAGCTGTTGTGCCACGCCCGCGACCAGCAGCGTCAGGCCGAGGACCACGAGCAGCAGCATCTCCGGGTTGTCGGAGGAGACGGCCTTGCTGATGATGCGTCCGTGCCGCAGCGCGACGTAGAACGCGATGCCGGCCGTGCCGAGCGCGATCGCCAGGGTGAGGCTGCCGCTGGCCAGTCCGACGCCGGCGAGCACCGTGGAGAGCACCGGCAGGTAGAGGGCCATCACCAGGTCCTCCATGACCAGGATGCCCAGTACCACCGGGGTCTCGCGGTTACCGAGCCGGTTGAGGTCGGTGAGGATCTTGGCGATGACGCCGGATGACGAGATGTACGTGACGCCGGCGAGCGCCAGCGCGCCCACCGGGCCCCAGCCCAGCAGGAACCCGGCCACCGCACCCGGGGTCGCGTTCAGCACCAGGTCCACCAGCCCCGAGGGGTACTGGGTCTTGAGGCTGTCCGCCAACTCGGTCGCGGTGTACTCCAGGCCCAGCATGAGCAGCAGCAGGATGACGCCGATCTCGGCGCCGATCTCGATGAAGTCCTCGGTCGTCGAGAGCGGGATGAGGCCGCCGTGCCCGAAGGCCAGCCCTATCAGGAGGTAGAGCGGGATGGGGGAGAGGCCGAGCCGGCCGGCCAGTCGCCCGACGAGCCCGAGGCCCAGAACGACGGCCCCCAGCTCGATCAACATGGTCGTGGTGTCGTGCACGCTCACCGCACCTTTCGGTTGTCAAGGTCATTCACACGGCGCCGGCTGCTACCACCGACGCCGTGTATCCGTGGCCCAGGCGACCGTCAGCGCGGAGCTCAGGCTCCAGCGATGATGTCGGCCAGGTCGCTGACGCCCTCGCGGGTGCCGACGACCAGCAACGTGTCGCCCGCCTCGAGGCGGAAGTCGGGCCCCGGTGACGGGTGCGCGCCAGTCCTGCGCAGCACCGCCACGATCGAGGCGCCCGTCCTCGTGCGGGCTCGGGTGTCGCCCATCGGACGTCCCCGGTAGGGGGAGTCGGGCTCGATCGGAATCCGCTCGGTGACCAGGTCGAGGCCGAGTTCGCTCTCGGGCAGCGTGACGGCCTGGCGTTGTGGGGCGATGATCGAGGCCAACCGCTCGGCCTCGTCCGCGTCCAGGGCGACGGTGCCCTGGCAGGCGTCCGGGTCCTCCGGGTCGAAGAACCCGATGAAGCGCCGGCCGTCCTCGTGGGCCACCACGGAGATGTGTCGTCCATCCCGTGCGGCGATGTCGTACTGGGTGCCGACGCCCGGCAGTGGGGTGCGCCGCGTTCCCATGTTGATCGTGCCTCCTCAACCGTGGTCGCAGTGAGCATAACGCGGGCGCCAGCACGTTTGTTCTGGAGATTGGCCGGAACTCGTCGGTTTACCAAAGAGATCTTCGCAAAGGAGTCTTTGCAAAGACTTCTTTGGGGTCTACCGTGAGCGCATGACGGAACCCGGGGACAAGACAGCGGAGACGGAGGCGGCGGCCGCGGCGGAGCGGGTCGTCGTGCTCGACGGCAAGGGGCTGCGCGCCCTGGCCCACCCGCTGCGGGTGCGCCTCGTCGGGCTGCTGCGCCAGCACGGCCCGGCGACCGCGACCCAGCTGGCCGGGCGGCTGTCCCTGAACTCGGGGGCGACCAGCTACCACCTGCGCCAACTCGCCGCCGCCGGCTTCGTCGAGGAGGACACCGAGCGGGGCAACGCCAGGGAGCGCTGGTGGCGCGCGGTGCACCAGCTGACCACCGTGGAGCCCGAGATCGTCGAGGCCGAACCCGAGGCGGCCCAGGTCTTCCTGCAGTCGGTGGCCGCGGCCCATACCCTGCGCCTCCAGCAGGGCCTCAACGAACTGGCCACCATGCCCCGGGTTTGGGGCCCGGCGCTCAACCTGAGCGACACCATGCTGCGCCTCACCCCTGAGCAGGCGCGCGAACTCGGCCGGGAGCTCTGGGCGGTGCTCCGGCGCTACCGGGAGGAGAACGAGCGGGCCGAGTCCGACGCCGGTCGGGAGAGCGTCGCCGTCCAGTTCCATGTGCTGCCCGAGCCGGCCGGCGCCGACCAGGAACCCGAGGCATGAGATCCCGGGCGCTGGTCGGGCTGCTGACGGCCGTCTCCATATCGCAGCTCGGCACCAGGATCTCCGCGATCGCGCTGCCCTGGTTCGTGCTGGTCACCAGCGGCAGCGCGGCGCAGACCGGTCTTGTGGCGTTCTGCGAGATGGCGCCCTACGTGCTGGCCAAGGCGTTCTCAGGGCCGCTGATCGACCGGGTCGGCGCCCGGCTCACCTCCTGGACCACCGACGTGGTGAGCGCCGTCGCCGTGTGCCTGATCCCGCCACTGCACGCGGCCGACCGGTTGCCGTTCTGGCTGCTGCTCGCGCTGGTGTCGGCGATCGGCCTCTGCCGCGGCCCCGGCGACCTGGCCAAGCAGGTGATGGTCCCGGAGGCGGCCGACCTCGCGCGGGTGCCGCTCGAGCGGGCCACCGGCCTGTCGGGCGTCGCCGAACGACTGGCGAGCACCGTCGGCCCCGCACTCGCCGGCGTGGTGGTCGCGACGCTCGACGCGATGACCGCGCTGCTCGTCAACGCTGCCTGCTTCGCCGCCGGTTCGCTGCTGATCGGGCTCGCGCTGCCGCGCGGCCTGGGGCGCGCCCAGCGTGCGCCGGCCGAGTCCGCCGCCGAACCGGAGGGCTACTGGCGGCGGTTCGGCGTCGGCTTCGCCCATCTGCGACGCGAGCCACTGCTGTTGGCGATCGCCCTCACCGTCGCCGTCACCAACCTGCTGGACGCCGCCTATGTCAGCGTCCTGCTGCCGGTCTGGGCCGAGGAGTCGGGCCACGGACCGTCCGCGATCGGCCTGTTGGGGGCGGTCGGGGGTGCCATGGGGGTCTGCGGCAGCCTGTTGGCCGCCGCGATCGCCCAGCGGCTGCCCCGACTCCCGGTGTTCTTCGGCGGTTTCCTGCTCGCCGGCGCGCCGCGCTTCGTGATCCTGGCGCTCAGCCTCTCGGCCGGCGTGCCGTTGTGGGCGGTGCTCGTGGTGTGCGCCGTCAGCGGGTTCGGCGCCGGGTTCCTCAACCCCATCATCGGTGCCGTCACGTTGGAGCGCGTACCCCGGCACATGCTGGGCCGCGTCCAGGCGTTGGTCACCTCGCTCGCCTGGTCCGGCATCCCGCTCGGCGGCCTGCTCGGCGGCGCGGCGGTCGGCGCCGCCGGGCTGGTTCCGGTACTGCTGGTCGCCGGCTCCCTCTACTTCCTCACCACCAACCTGGCGGCGCTGCGGCCCGAATGGCGCCGGATGGGCCGCGAGGGGCGACAGGCTTCGGCCACGCCACGTCACGAACAGACCACCGCATCGGGTTAGTGTCATGGCGTGTTGTTGACGTGGGCTGGGCGGGCGGTCGGGGACCGGTTCGGGCCGGCACGCCTGCTTCCGCTGTTCATCGGCGCCGGCTACCTGCTGCTCGTCCAGGGGGCACCGCCCGACGCCGCGGACTGGCTGGTCACGCTGGCCGCCGGCCTGCTCTTCCTCGGCGGCGGCGCGTTCCCGCTCGCGGTCTCCCTGGCCGAGAGCGCGCTGCTGCTGCTCGCCCACCCGCTGGTCTCCGAGACCCCGGTCGCCGCCAAGGTGGTGGCCAGCGTGGCGCTCCTGGAGCTCGCCGTGCGCCGCCCGCCGCGCGAGGCGCTGCTCGGCACCGCGGTCCTGATCACCGCGTACGTCCTGCTCATCAAGGACCACGAGACGGTCACCGGGGTGCTGGCCGTGGGCTACCGGGTCGTGGTGGTGGCGGTCGCGCCACTGCTGCTCGGCGCCTATCTGCGCGCCACCGACCGCGCGCTGGCGCAGGCCAGGGCCCGCGCCCGGGAGGCCGAGGCGCGCCGCGAGCTCGCGGCGCGCGGCGCCCGGCTGGCCGAACGCACCGAGCTGGCCCGCGAGTTGCACGACCTGGTGGCGCACCACGTGTCGTCGATGGCGCTGCGGGTCAACGTGGCGAGGGCCGTGCTGCCCGACCTCGACCCGCGGGTGCGCGCGGTGCTCGACGACGTCTACGGCTCCGCCACCACCACCCTCGCCGACCTGCGCCGGCTGGTGGCCGTGTTGCGCGATCCGACGGCCGTCGCGCCCGAGGGCGGCCCGCCGTTGGTGGTGGAGCCCGCCGAACTGCCGGCCGCCGTGGCCGCCGTGGTGGAGCGCGGCGTGCAGGCCGGGCTCGACGTGCGGGCCCGCGTCGACCCCGGCATCGCCGGCCTCGACGCGGTCCGCGGCCTCGCCGTGCTGCGGGTGGTCCAGGAGGGGCTGACCAACGCCACCAAGCACGCCGGCTCAGGCAGCCGGATCACGGTCGAGGTGGCGGTCACCGAGGGCGACGTCCGGGTCGAGGTGCGTGACGGCGGCGGCCCGGCCGAGGTGTCGGGCGACCTGCCTGGCGGGCCCGGGTTCGGGCTGATCGGGCTGCGCGAACGCGTCGGCCTGGTGGGCGGCACGCTGACCGCCGGCCCGCACGACGGCGGCTGGCGGTTGCGCGCCGACCTGCCGGAACGCTGCCCGGGTGGTGCCCCCCGGGCAGCCGTCCCATAGTGGACATATGTCCAGAGCTGTGAGATTCGACGAGTACGGAGACGTCGACGTGCTGCGCGTGGACGAGGTGGCACGTCCCGAGCCGGGTCCTGGCGAGGTGGTGGTCCGGATCAAGGCGGCCGGCATCAACCCGGGCGAGGCGGGCATCCGCCGCGGCCTGCTGCGCAAGCGCTGGCCAGCCACCTTCCCCTCAGGGCAGGGCAGCGACCTGGCCGGAGTCGTCACCGAGACCGCCCCCGACGTCACCCGGTTCGACGTCGGCGACGAGGTGATGGGCTTCACCAACCACCGGGCCAGCCACGCCGAGTTCGCGGCCGTCGAGGCCGACCAGCTGATCAGGCGGCCGACCGACGTGTCCTGGGCCGAGGCCGGCGCGCTGGCCATCGTGGGCACCACCGCCTACGCCGCGGTGCGCGCGGTCGGCGTCGGCCGCGGCGACGTCGTGGTGATCTCCGGCGCGGCCGGCGGGGTCGGCACCCTGGCCTGCCAGTTGGCGCGGGACCTGGGCGCCACGGTGATCGGCCTGGCCAGCGAGGAGCACCACGCCTGGCTCTCCGACCACGGGATCCTGCCGGTCAGTTACGGCGAGGGCGTGGCCCACCGGATCACGGCCGCGGCCGGCGGGAAGGGGCCCGACGCGTTCATCGACACCTACGGCGCCGACTACGTGCGGCTGGCCATCGAGTTGGGCGTGGCACCCGAGCGGATCGACACCATCATCAACATGGCGGACGCCGAGGAGTTCGGCGCCCGGATGGAGGGCAGCGCGGCGGCGGCCGACGCCGGCGTGCTGGCCGAACTCGCCGCCGCCGTCGAGGACGGCCGGCTGCACATCCCGATCGCCAGGACCTATCCGCTGGACGACGTCCGCGACGCCTTCCGCGACCTGGAGCAGCGGCACACGCTGGGCAAGATCGTGCTGATCCCCTGACGCCCGGGCCGGGCCTCAGCCGTGGGGCCCGGGTGCCGGCGCGGCCAGCGAGTCGAGGTGCCGGCTCAGCACCCGGGCAGTCCAGCCGGGGTCGGCGCCCGCCGGCTCGTGGACGACGTGCGCGCCGAGGCCGTCGAGCAGCGCGTGCAGCCGCGCCGCCTCCAGGTCGAGATCCGCCCCGGGGGCCAGGTCGACGCCGTTGTCCAGCCGCCCGATCAGCGTGCGGCACACCTCCCGCAGATGGCGGTGGGCGGCCTCCCGCGACGCGCGCAACGCCTCGTCGGCGCGCGCCGCGTCGAACAGCGCCAGGTACACCTCGGACTCGGTGCGGCGCTCGGTGTCCAGCGGCAGGAACTGCCTGGCGAGCGCCTCCACCGTCTCCCGCGCGCTGGACAGCGGCGGCAGCGCGGCCGCCCTCGCCCTGGCCCGGTCGAGGACCATCTCCAGCGCGAAGACCAGCAACTCCCGCTGGGTGGTGAACACATGACGCAGCGAGCCGGCCGACACCCGGGCCTCGTCCGCGACGGCACGCACCGAGGCGCGGCCGATCCCGTCCCGCACGATCACCCGCCAGGCGGCCCTGGCGATCTCGCGACGGCGCTCGCCGTGATCGATCATTCGTGGCACGACGGTAAAGGTAACGCAAATCCCCCGACTTCACGCATGGTTGGAGCACGGCTGTACCAGCACCTGGCGGGGGCCGCGCCGTCACCACGGCGCCGCCCGGCTCGTTGAGCGGACGACGAAGAGCCGGGCGGCGTGCCGGGAGGAGCGAGGCGGATGGCGGGGGTCGACCTCAACGGGTGCCACGCGGTGGTGACGGGCGGTTCCAGCGGCATCGGGCTGGCCACCGCCCGACTGCTGGCCGGGCGCGGGGCGCGGGTCTCGCTGCTGGCCAGGGACGGCGAGCGGCTGGTGGCGGCCGGCGAGCTGCTGCGGGCGGCCGGCGCGAGCGTCGCCGTCGAGCGGGCCGACGTGGCGGACCGCGCGGCGCTCACCGCCGCCCTCGGCCGGCTCCAGGACACCTGGGGGCCCTGCGACGTGCTGGTCAATTCCGCCGGCACGGCCGGGCCCGGGCATTTCCTCGACCTTCCGGACGGCGCCTTTCGGCGGCAGATGGAGGTCAATTACTTCGGCACGCTGCACGCGATGCGCGCCGTGGTGCCGGGAATGGTGAAACGGGGACGGGGCAGCGTGGTCGCCGTTTCCTCGGCCGCGGCGCTGGTCGGGGTATTCGGATATACCGCGTACGCGCCGTCGAAACACGCGGTGCACGGTCTGATGGCGGCCGTCAGGGGAGAACTCGCCCGGCACGGCGTCCATTCCGCCGTGGTGTTCCCGCCCGACGTCGACACCCCGCAACTGGCGGCGGAGAACCTGCTGAAACCCGAGGAGACCCGGGCCATCGGCGGAATGTTCCGGCCGCTGACCGCCGAGCGGGTCGCCGCCTCGATCGTGGCGGGCATCGAGCGGCGCCGCTTCGTCATCTGCCCCGACCTCGGCACCCGGGCGCTGGCCGCCCTCGGCGGCCTGCTGGGACCGCTGCTGCGCCGCGAGTTCGACCGCCGCACCACGCGCGCCCGCCGGCGGGGCCACGGCCCCTGAGCCCGCCAGGCGCGGCGCGTACCCGCGCCGCCCCGGCCCCGCCCGCCCCCGGCGGCGGCGCGGCCGAGTGGGTCGGGCGTGACGTCGCCCCGAAGGGGCGCGGGGAACTGCGCGACCAGCCACGAGGGTGCCGCGGATGAAAGGCGCCGTCGTCGCGGCTTTTCCCGCAGAGCGCCTACGCGCCTAGCGCCGTACCGTCGGGCCGCTCTCGGCGAGTTCCGCGACGGCCCTGGTGAAGTCGCCGGTCAGCCGCGCCGCCGGGGTGGCGCCGTGGCTGACCACGGTCAGGGTGAGCTGGGCCGCCCGCTCCGGGGTCCTGGTGTGGCCGGCGAGGAAGAAGCTGACGGCGCCGGGCGGCGGCAGGTCGGGCAGCACGATCCCGCCGGTCAACGGCCGGCCGAGCAGGTACCAGGGCCCGCGCCGCAGCACCAGCGTCGTGCAGCACACCGGCGCGTAGGACGGGGCGATGGCGTGGGAGCCGGCGGCGCGCGACGCCCAGGCGCCGAGCAGCGCCGCGCCCCGCAGCAGCCGGGCCGCGTTGACCGCCCGCGACCGGAACCCGGGCCCGACGATCGCCTCGTGACAGACCGCCAGCCGGTCGGCCGGCCGGTCGAGACCGACCGGCAGCGGCACCCTGGCCGCCGAGATCACGTTGCCGAGCTCCCCGTTCGCGCCCGGCGGCCGCAGGTCGACCGGCACCAGCGCGTAGACCGGCCGGTCCCGCCCCGGCCAGCCGGCCAGCGGGCCGTGCACGTCGCGCAGCACCCCGGCGACGCCGGCGAGCAGCACGTCGTTGAGGCTGATCCCGGTGCCCGGCAGCGAGCGCCGCGCCGCCCGCACCGCCGCCGGATCCACCCCAGTCCAGGCCGTGGTCGGCTCGCCGGGCGTGCCGGGCAGCCGGCGGCTCGGCCGCGCCTGGTGCACCAGGTCCCGGCCCAGCCTGCCGAGTCCGCCGAGGCCGGCCGCCGGGGCGTGCCCCCGGGTCGCCGGCTCCCGGCCCACCGGGGTCGGGCCGTCGAGCAGCAGGTAGAGCAGGGTCTCCAGGGACCGGCCGTCGAGCGCCGCGTGATGGGCGGTCAGCAGCAGCGCGAAGCCGTCCTCGCCAGGTCCTGTCCCCGGCACCAGGTGCAGCCGCCACGGCGGCAGCCCGGCCGGCAGCCGCCGCCGCACCGCGTCGTCCACCAGCGCGGCGAGGCCGGTGCCCGGCGCCGCCACCCGCACCTGACCCGCCGGGTCGAAGCGGTCAAGGGCCAGCCACCGGTGCCGCCGCAGCGGCCCGGGCGCGGGCGGCGGGCACAGCACGGAACGCATCCTGAGCAGCGAACCGAAACGCTTGACCACCAGATCCCGCAATTCGTCGACATCCGGCACCGGCCCCGAGAAGAACACGGCCGAACCGATCGTCTTCGGAGTGCCGCCGGCCACGAAACACTCGTCAGAAGCCGAGAGTGCGATACTATTTTTCATCCTCCCCGCCTTTTCTCCCTACCAAGGGGGCCCCTTACCAAACGACAGCGATTCCGTGCCCCCCGGCGTGTGGGGGAGCATTCTCATCGCGATGATCGGACAGGCTGCACTCTGACACGACAGGGAAGAGGCCCAGGTAACGGCATGGCAGATATCTTCGACAAGAAGCCGATCGCGGTAATCGGCGAAATGGCGGAGACGGGCGTCAGCCCCTACTACCGCACCGCAGAGCCGAACGCGGTCATGGCCGGCTGCAACGACTATCTGGGCCTGGCGACCGACCCCCGGCTCGTCGAGGCCGCCGCCACGGCAACCGCCCGCTACGGCACCAGCTGCTCGGGGTCCCGCATCCTCAACGGCACGCTGCCGCTGCACGAGGAACTGGAGGCCAGGCTGGCGGCGTTCCTCGGCTGCGAGGCCGCCCTCGTCACCACCACCGGATTCCAGGCCAACCTGGCCGTCGGCACCCTGCTCGGCCCCGCCGACGCCGCGTTCAGCGACATGGCCAACCACGCCTCGCTCGTCGACGGCGTCCAGCTCGGCCAGGGCACCCGCTTCCGCTACCGGCACGGCGACCTGGCGCACCTGCGCCGGCTGCTGGCCGCCGCCGACCCCGCCGCCGGCAAGCTGATCGTCACCGACGGCATGTTCTCCATGGAGGGCGACCTCTGCCCGCTGCCCGGGCTGCGCGAGCTCGCCGACCGGTACGGCGCCCGCCTGGTGGTGGACGGCGCGCACGACATCGGGCTGCTCGGCGCGCGTGGCAGCGGCGTCGCCGAACACTTCGGCCTGCCGGACGCCGTCGACCTGTACTCCGGCACCTTCTCCAAGTGCTTCGGCTCGCTCGGCGGGCTGCTCGCAGGGCCCGCCAGGATCGTCGAGTACCTGCGCTACAGCGCCCGCCCGGTGCTGTTCTCGGCCGCGATGTCCCCGGCCTCGGCGGCGGCCGCGCTGACCGCGCTGGACATCATCGAGACCGAACCGGCCCGCCGCGAACGGGTGTTCGACCACGCCGAGCGGCTGCACAACGGGCTGCGCGCCCTCGGCTTCGCCACCGACCCCTCCATCACCCCCGTCGTCCCCGTGCACGTCGGCAGGACCCGCCCCTGCCTGCGGATGTGGCAGGCGCTGCACGACGCCGGCGTGCACACCAACGCCGTGGTGGCGCCCGCGGTGCCGCGCGGCCGCGCCCTGATCCGGGTCACCCCGCAGGCCACCCACACCGACGAGCAGATCACCCGGATCCTGGACGCCTTCGCCACCTGCGGGCGCCGGCTCGGCCTGGTCGCCGGGCGGGCCGAGCACGACTGGACGCCGGTCGCGCTGGCCCGCCCGAAGCTCACCGGGTGAAGCTCACCGGGTGAAGGCCAGCGACACGTTGTGCCCGCCGAAGCCGAACGAGTCGCTGACCGCGACCGCCACAGGCCGCTCCCGCGGCTTCTTGACGACCAGGTCGATCCCCAGATCCGGCGCCGGCGCCCCGACGTTGGCGGTCGGCGGCACCACTCCGCGCGCCAGGGTCAGCACCGTGAGCAGCGCCTCCACGGCCCCGGCGGCGCCCAGGCTGTGCCCGAGCACCCCCTTGGCCGAGGTGACGCTCGGCCCGTGCGGGAACACCCGCTCGATCATCCGGCCCTCCGCCGTGTCCCCCTGCCGCGTCGACGTGGCGTGCGCGTTGACGTGCTCCACGTCGGACGCCCCGATCCCGGCCTCCGCCAGCGCCGTCCGCACCGCCGCCTCCGCGCCCCGACCCTCCGGGTGCGGAGCCGTGGGGTGGTGCGCGTCCGTGCTGACCCCGCACCCCGCGAGCACCGCGAGCGCGGCCCGCCCGCGGGCCCGCGCGTCGCCCGACCGCTCGAGCACCAGCGCGGCCGCCCCCTCCGCCATCACGAAGCCGTCGCTGTCGGCCGCGAACGGCCGGGACGCGCCCGCCGGGTCGTCCCGCCGCCCGGACAGCGCGCCGGCCCGCTGAAACCCCGTCACCATCAGCGGCGTCGTCGCGGACTCGGTGCCACCCGCCACCACCACGTCACACCGGCCGTCGACCAGCCAGTCCCGCGCGACGGCCAGCGCGCTCGCCCCCGAGGCACACGCCGTCACCGCCGCCAGGCTCGGCCCCCGCGCGCCCAGCGCCAACGCGACCTCGCCGGCCGCCATGTTGGGCAGCATCATCGGAACGAGCGCGGGCGACACCCACTCCGGCCCCCGCTCCGCCAGCCGCTCGCCCTGCTCCTTCACGGCGTGCATGCCGCCGATCCCGCAGCCGACCACCACCCCGACCCGCGCCCCGTCCCACGTCGCCGGGTCGAGCCCGGCGTCCGCCACCGCCTCGGCGGCGGCCACCAGCGCCAGCCGGGTGAACCGTTCGAGCCGCCACAGGTTCCGCGGCCCGCTCGCCGTGCCGAGCTCCTCGACGGGCAGCCGGCAGGAGAAGTCGACCGGCAGCCCGGCCAGCGCCGGATCCCGGGACGCCGTCCCCTCGCCGCGGCACACCCCCTCCCAGGTCGCCGCCACCCCCACCCCGGCCGGGGTCACCGCCCCGAGCCCCGTCACCACCACATCGGACCGGCTCACTGCGGCACGGCCCGCGCCGCGTCCAACGCCCGCGCCACGTCCGCCAGCGTCGAGTCCACGGTGATCCCGTTCTCGTCCAGCGCGACCCCCGTCTCCTCGCGCAGGCACAACGCGAACTCCACCCGCCCCAGCGAGTCGAGACCCACCTCCTCCACCGACATCTCGGGCGACAGCTCGTCCGCCACGAACTGGAACTTCCCGACCAGGACCGCCACGACGACGTCGTAGCTCGCACTCCGCCCACTCATGCTCTGCTCACTCATAGGGCGCAGTCTCCCGGCTCGGAAGCATCGAATGTCTCATTGAGGGATGAAAAGCACCCATCTGTCGGACTGCCGGCCAGGACGAAGGCCCGCGGCCCCATCCAGAGCGTGCCGGTGCCTCCACTCACGACGACGTAGATGCCCGAGCCCGGAGCCACCTCCTGCGACGTGCCACCCTCGCCATGACCCCGAAGGTCGTCCACGCCCACCACGTCACCTGGGGGTTCGCCGCCGCCGAGTGCCCGAGCACGGGGACCGCACCTGGGCGACCCTCGTCCACACCCCGCGCCGCTGGACCCGCGTCGTTCTCCTCGGCGAGGCCAAGGCCACCGCGGCCCGACGCGGCACCGGCGATCTCCAGCGCCTGGAGCGCATCCGCGCCCTGCTCACCGAACAGGGCTGTCAGACGGCCGAGACCACCCTCGCTCTCTTCTCCCCGCACGGCTTCCACTCTGACGTGCGAGAACTCGCGGCCCGCCGGAACGACGTGCTCCTCGTCGATTTGACGACGCTCTACGGCGTGGACGACGTCTGAACGGTCGCGGACCTGCCGCTCCAACGAGCCGACGCGCCGTCACCCGGCCGGCTTTGGTTTCCCCGCCGTCGGCCTACTGCAGGGCACCGTCCGCGACGTCCCAGTCGCCCCAGTAGGAGGCGCCGGTGGTGGTGACGCCGGACGTGGTGCCGGGCAGGCGGACCGAGGGCTGGCTATCGCTGCCGCTGTCGACCAGCAGGTCGGCGCGGTTGTCGCGGTTGGTGTCGCGCAGCCGGACCGTGACGCCGAACGCGTCGAGCCACCGCCTGGCGCCCGGCACTCCGGACGTGCCGCGGTCGAACGCCTGGGAGTTGGCGCCGGTCACGCCGCCGGAGCCGCCGCGGAGGACGTGGACCGCCCCGGCCTCGGCCAGGTCGCCGATCTGCTCGCCGGGGGCACCGACCGCCAGGTCGGGGTAGCCGTCGCCGTTGACGTCGCCGGCCGAGACGCTGTAGCCGAACTGGTCGTTCGGCTCGGGGGTGCCGGCCACGCCGGCCGTCGACTGGGAGATCCGCACCGCCGAGGCAGGGCCGTTCGCGCCGCCGCGCCAGACGGTGGCGCGCCCCCGGGAGCCGTTGTACGCGGCGTCGCCGAAGGCGACGTCGCCGTAGCCATCCCGGTCGAAGTCGGCTATGACGCCGTCGGCCTGCCAGCTGTTCTGGGTGGGGGAGAGGCGTCCCGAGGTGCCGGAGGCCAGGGTCGAGCCGCCGCGCACGAACCAGGCCTCGGTGCCCTCCTCGCCGTCGAAGCCGTTGACGCCGACGATCACCAGGTCGGTGGCCGTGTCCCGGGTGACGTTCCCCGCGATGAGGCGGGTGGCGAAGAAGCCGGCGTCGCGGCGGAGCCGGGTGATCGAGCCGGCGACGCCCGACGGGGCGATGTTCCCTCGGAAGACGTAGGCGTCCGTGCCGTCGATGACGGCCAGGTCGGGGCGCCCGTCCGCGTTGAAGTCGCCGGTGGCGAGGTCCTCGCCGAAGCCGTCGTTCGCCCGTGGGCTCTGGTTGGGCACGTTGGTCCCGCCGGTCAGGCCGTTGGCGCTGCCCCACAGGATGGTCACGCTGCCCTGGTCGGCCCGCCCCGAGACGTCCTCGCCAGGGGCGGCGACCGCCAGGTCGGCGTAGCCGTCGCGGTCGAAGTCGGCGGCGGCGCGCGCGGCGCCGAACATGTCGCCCGCCTCGTTGCCGCCCGGCACACCGGGACTGCCCTGGTGGATCACCTGTCGCCGGGTGCCGATCCCGGACGCCGTGCCGTAGGTGATCTCGACGGCGCCCGCGTCACCGGCCTCCTCCGATCCCCACAGCCAGGCGGCGTAGTCGCGGTACCCGTCCCCATTGAAGTCGTCCGCGTACCGGGCTGGCGCCGCCTGCGCCGTCCCGGCCGGGACGGCCGGCAGCAGGCCACCCCCCACGACGGCGGCCACGCCCAGTGTCGTCGCGATCCGCAGCGCGCTTCGTCTCATCCAGCTCTCCCTGACCGGAAAGATCAACATCAACGGAGGGAAGACCACCGTGACGCACCGGAGGTTGTACGGGAGTTGGGGGCCAGTTCCGCGCACGTTCACCTTCGGCGGCGGCTGTCGTGGCGAGACCAGGACAGGTGGGCGCGGATGGCGGCGGCGCCTGATTCGGCGAGCCAGTCGGTGAGCGTACGCAGCCCTGGATGGATCACTCGCAGTGCCTCGATGTCGGCGTGCCAGCGGTCGCCGGCCTGCCAGCGCCGCTTGGTCTCGGCGATCTCCGGGCCGATCGCGGCGGTCTCGTCGTCGGTGAGCTGCTCGTAGCGGACCGGCACGCCGGTGGCCCTGGCGATCGCGGCGGCGGCCTCGACGGGGGTGGGTTCGTCACCGGCCAGCTCCAGCGTTCGTCCGGCGAACCTGGCCGGGTCGGCGAAGGCGAGCGCGGCGAATTCGGCGATGTCCTCCAGCGAGATGACCTGCATGGGCTCGTGCGGCGGGAACAGGTGCCGGTGCACGCCGTTCGCGATCCCGTCGATGCCGATCAACCGGCCGCCGAGGTAGTTGGTCATGAACCGGACGGGACGTAGCACGGTGGGCAGCGCGATGTGGTCGCGCAGATATCGCTCGATCGCCGCCTTGTCCGCCGTCACCTGCCGTGTCGCCGAGGTCGAGGCGATGGTGCTGAACACCACCTGCTCGACCCCCGCCGCGGCCGCCGCGTCGATCAGCGCCCGGACCCTGGCCACTTCGAGATCCGTTTCAAGGCCGGTCGGCCCGAGGGCCAGGGGCGGCACGCCGAACACGGCGCGGGCGCCGTCGAACGCCGGCCGCAGGCTTGCCGGGTCGTCGAAGTCGCCGCTGACGAGCTGGGCGCCGGCGGCGGCCAACCCGACCGCCACCAAGGCGGCCGGGTCACGGACCAGGGCTCGTACCGGTCGCCCCTCGGCCAGGAGCCGCATCGCGGTGGCGCGTCCTTGCTTGCCGGTCGCGCCGGTGACGAGGATCGGAGAGTCGGGGTGGGGCGGGGGCGGGGTCGGAGTGGTCACGGCGTCCGTTCCTGAGACGAGGGATACTGGCATCATCCGGAATGGTCGACCCGCTTCCTCATGGCGGAAAGGGTTGCGTGACATGACAGGTGCAGCGCCTGGCGCCGAGCGCGCCGATGCCCGCCGCAACCGTGCGGTCGTGCTGCGCACCGCGGCGCGGGTATTCGCCGAGGAGGGGATCGAGGTCCCGCTCGTCCGGATCGCGCGGCGCGCCGGGGTCGGAGCCGGGACCGTCTACCGGCACTTTCCCAGTAAGCAGGTCCTGCTTGAGGCCGTGCTCATCGAACACATCGAGGGCCTGGTGGGCGCCGCCGATCAGTGGGCCGCCCGGGCCGCGCCAGGGGACGCGCTCTTCGGGTTCCTGCTTGAGGTGGTCGAGCGGTCGGCCGGCCGCCACCATGTCTGCGACGCGCTGACCGCTGACTGCGGCTGGCCGCGCGTCGGCCTCGCGGCGGTGGCGGGGCGGTTCGACGAGGCGCTCGACCGCTTGTTGCGCGACGCGAGACGCGCGGGTGCGGTACGCCCCGACCTGCGGGTGGACGACCTGACCGCGGTGGCCGTCGGTGCCGCCGCGCTCCGTTCGGCCCATCCCAACCAGGCGCGCGGCGCCCGACTGGCACGGCTGCTGCTGGACGGACTGCGCACCCCGCCCGTCACGGAAGCGGTCGCCTTCCGTGACGGGCGGCGGAACGGGCGTCACGAAACCGGCGCCCGCGACGCCGAGCGCTGCGCGGAGTGCGGCGCCCCGCTGCGGGGCCGCGCCACCGGCCGGCCGGCCCGCTACTGCGGTCCGACCTGCCGCCAGCGCGCCCACCGCCGCCGGCGCGTCGTCGGCTGACCCGGCCGGCGTGGGGCGGTCAGTAGCCGTAGCGGGACTTCAGATGACGCCACCGGTCACGGAGCATCCAGATGTCGAACTCCGTGATGGAGGACGAACTCCCGGCTCGCATGATGAAGTTGCTGACGCCCGTCGGCGTCCAGTCGTAGAAGTCGTCCAGGCCGACTGGAGAAGGACCAGCGGCCCTGGCGTTCCGGGTCGAACGCCCGAACGTCCTTCAACTGGGCGGACTGCTGCCCGTAGGTGATGCTCGTTCTCGAGGTGTGCCGGTAGGCGTCCCGGCGCTGCTGCAACGCGCCGTTGTAGAGGGAGCGGTGATCGCGCAGCATCTCGCCGAGCGCGGCGGCCTGGTGGTGGGCCGGGTGAGGGGGATCAGGCCCTGCTGGACCACGAAGCCCCCACTGGCCGGATGTGGCTGGTGGGGGCCTTCGCCGCTGAGTGGGGCAGGTGGGACTCGAACCCACGGCCGACGGATTATGAGTCCGTTGCTCTAACCGGCTGAGCTACTGCCCCAGGTACGGCGTGCCGCGCACACCTGTGCGCGCTGTCTGCCGCAGCATAGCTGTTCATACGATCTCCCGCGCGGGTCGGGGTGCTCGTACGGGGACTGTGACTGCGGGCATGGGGTGATCGGTTCCCGATGGCCGGTGAGTGATGCATCGCGAGGGTCGGAAAAGCTCCGAACACGAACGAAGGGCCCCGATCGGGGCCCTTCGGGTGATGTGGACGAACATCCACTCTGCTCCCCCGACTGGACTCGAACCAGTAACCTGCCGGTTAACAGCCGGCTGCTCTGCCAATTGAGCTACAGGGGACTGCTCTGCTCGGGCCCACCGCCCGGTTCCCCGGGGGCGCGACCTTCGCGCGACGCTTACATTAGCGCATGTGAGGGGGTGGTTTGAAATCGGTATCCGGGCCACCCGGTTGCCGGCCCGATCGTGGGTCAGGAGAAGATCGGAAAGTCCGACGAAGGGAAGCGTCTGATGCGCAAGCTCATCTTCATCGCGGGTCTGGCCACCGGTTACGTGCTGGGCGCCAGGGCGGGGCGGGAGCGGTACGAGCAGCTCCGGGAGGCGGCGGACCGGGCGCGGCGCAACCCCTCGGTCAGGAACACGGTGGACAGCGCGGCGCAGGCCGGCCGGCAGGCCGCCGGCCGGGCGGCGGGTCTGATGGCCGACCGGACCGCCGGCAGGGTGCCGAGCTCGGTGACCGACACGCTACGCTCGGTGCGGGATCGGGCGACCGGCGCGGAGGTCGACGCCCGGGAAGACGTGTAGTCCGCGCCTCCCGGCCATTGCCCACGGTCGCGGGCGCTGGTTAGCTATGTTCGAGATTCCGGAATCCGCCCGGCATCTCGAACACTGTGCTATCTCGAACACTGTGCATCTCGAACGACCGAGTGCGGGGGAGGCGTAGGGCATGGGGCGTCGCGTGCCGGCCGTCAGCCGAGCGTTGGACATACTCGAGCTCTTTCTCGACGGGGACGGCACGCTGTCCGCGCCGGAGATCACCCGCCGGCTCCAGCTGCCGCGCACCACCGTGCACGAGCTGGTCACCACGCTGGCGGCCCGCTCCTATCTGGTGCCGGTGCCCGAGCAGCCGGGCCGCTACCGGCTCGGGGTGCGCACCTACCAGCTGGGCAGCCGCTACGCCGAGCAGCTCGACCTGGCCGCCGAGGGCCAGCAGGTGGCCCGCGCGGTGGCGGAGACCTGCGGCGAGACCGTGCACGTCGCGGTCCTCGAGGACGCCGACGTCATCTACATCGCCAAGGTGGACAGCACCCACGCCGTCCGGATGGTCTCGGCCGCCGGGCGCCGGCTGCCCGCCCACTGCACGGCGGTCGGCAAGATGCTGCTCGCCTCGCTGCCGCCCGACCGGCTCGACGAGCGGCTCTCCGCGACCGGCGAGCTGCGGGCGATGACCCCCCACTCGATCACCGAACCGGCCGCGCTGCGGGCGGCGCTCGTGGAGATCCGGGAGCGCGGGGTGGCCTTCGAACAGCGCGAGTCCAACCCCGACGTGAGCTGCGTCGCCGCCCCCGTCAGGGACCGCTCGGGCCGGGTGGTGGCCGCGTTGAGCGTCTCCGTGCCGATGATCCGGTGGAGCGAGGAACGGCAGGGGGAGCTGGCGGACCTGGCGGTCAAGGGCGCGGCGCAGTTGTCGGAGCGGCTCGGCCACCACGGCTGAGGCGGGCAGGCGGGCAGGCGGGCAGTCTGGCAGGCAGACAGGCAGGCGACGAGAGGAAGCGGGTCATGGTGGCGGACGGTCTGGAGATCGCGATACGGGCGCGGGCCGAGCTGGGGGAGGGGCCGACCTGGGATCCGGCGGGCGGGCGGCTGATCTGGGTGGACATCCTGGCCTCCAGGATCAACCTCTTCGACCCGGCCACCGGCCGGCGCACCGTGCTGCCCACCGAGCAGCACGTCGGGGCCGCCAAGCCGCGGGCCGGCGGCGGCTTCGTGGTCAATCTCAGGGACGGCGTCGGCCTCTACAACGAGGCCGGCGGATTCTCCTGGCTGCACCACCAGGCCGTGGCCGGCCGCCGCGGCAACGACGCGGCGGTGGCGCCCGACGGCACGCTGTGGGCCGGCACCATGCGCTATGACGAGCGGCCCGGCGGCGGCTCGCTCAGCCGGGTCGGGGCCGACGGCTCGGCGGCCGTGGTGGTGCCCGACGCGACCGTCAGCAACGGCATCGGCTGGAGCCCTGACGGCTCGCTGATGTACTACATCGACACCCCCACCCAACGGGTCGACGTGTTCACGATGACGGAGGACGGCTCCGCGCGGGACCGCGGGCCGCTCGTGGACACCACCGAGTTCGCCGGCTCACCCGACGGCCTCACGGTCGACGCCGACGGCTGCGTCTGGGTCGCGTTCTGGGACGGCCACGCGGTGCGCCGCTTCACGCCGGAGGGCAAGCTCGACCGCGTCGTCGAACTGCCCGTCTCCCGCGCCACCGCCTGCGCGTTCGGCGGCCCCGGGCTGACCGACCTCTACATCACCACCGCGAGCGTGGGCACCGACCCGGGGGCCGAGCCCCTTTCCGGCTCGGTGCTGGTGCTGCCGGGCGCCGGCCGCGGCCTGCCGCAGCCCGCCTTCGCCGGCTGACGCGGCGGGCGGCTCGCCGGGCCCCGGAGGGGGCGAGCCGCCCGAGGCCCCGCGGCAGGCCCGTCTGACGGATCGTCGAAAATCCAGTTGCTGCACGACCGTTGACCTCCGCTCCGCTACCCACCTACGTTCATGTTCGTATTTTCGATCCTTGTTCGGGATTACGAATGGAGGATGGGTGCCGCATGTTCCGACCATCCGCTCCACACACCCTGGGCCCCCCGCTGCCCCCCGGGCCCACCAGACGACGGATGCTCGGCTCGTTCGCCGGGCTCGGCGCCCTCGGGGCGCTCGCCGCCGCCGGCTGCTCGGCCCCGAGCGGCGCCGGCTCGGGACAGACCAGGTTGCGCTACTGGCACCTCTTCGGCGGTGGTGACGGCGCCAACATGGCCGCGATGCTCGACGCGTTCCAGGCCGAGCACCCCGACATCGACCTGGAGGCGGCCACCCTCCAGTGGGGCGCGCCCTACTACACCAAGCTCGGCATGGCCGGCGCCGGCGGGCGCGCCCCCGAGGTCGCCGCCATGCACCTGGCGCGGCTCGCCGGCTTCGCCCCCGGCCGGCTCCTCGACCCCTTCGACCTCGACCTGCTGGCCGAACACGGCGTCACCCCCGCCAACTTCCCCGTCGACCTGTGGCAGCGCGGCGCGGTCGACGGCGCCCAGTACGCCGTCCCGCTCGACACCCACCCCATGGTCCTCTACTACAACACCGACGTCTGCGAGCGCGCCGGGCTGCTCGACGGCGACGGGCGGCTCCGCGCCATCGAGGGCGCCGACGCCTTCGCCGAGGCACTGCGCGCCGCCGGCGAGGTCACCGGCGGCCCGGGACTCGTCGCCGAGACCCTGGGCGCCGACACCATCGGCCCCTGGCGGATGTTCAACGCCTTCTACGCCCAGACCGGCGGCCAACTGCTCACCGAGGACGGCACCAGGATCGCGATCGACGACGCCAAGGCCCTCACCGTGCTCCGCTACATGCGGCGGCTCACCGAGGAGGGGCTCTGCGTCGAACGCGCCGACTACCAGGGCTCGGTCGGCATCTTCGCCGCCGGTGAGACCGGCTTCTACCTCAACGGCGAGTGGGAGGTCACCACCTACCTCAACACCGGGCTGCCGTTCTCCATGGCCCGGATACCCAACCTCTTCGGCACCGCCGCCACCCAGGCCGACTGCCACGCCTTCGTGCTGCCGCACCAGACCGGCCGCGGCGGCGCCTCCAACGAGGCGGCCCACGCGTTCGTCGCCTGGATGCTCACGCACTCCGTCGACTGGGCGGCCGGCGGCCACGTCCCCGCCTACCTGCCCACCCTGGAGGAACCCGACTACCTGGCGATGACCCCGCAGTCCGAGTACCGCGCGGTGATCGACGAGGTGGTGCTCGACCCGCAGGTCTGGTTCGCCGGCTCCGCCTCCCGGCTCTGGATCGAACTCGGCGCCGTCTTCGCCGGGGTGCTCACCCGCACCCGCACCCCCGAGGACGCGCTGGCCGAGGCCAGGTCCCGGCTCCAGGAACTCCTGGACACCCCAAGCCCGTTCGGGGAGACCGCATGACGACCACCACACCGGGCGAGCTGACCACGCCCGCGGAACCCGCGCCGCCGAGGACACCACCCGCCACCGTGCGCCGCCACTGGAGCGAGCACGGCCTCGTCTTCACCCTGCCCTTCCTCGTCGTCTACGCGCTCTTCCTGGTCTGGCCGCTGCTCTCCGGTATCCGGATGAGCCTCACCAACGCCGACATCGCCGGCACCCAGTCCGACTACATCGGCTTCGACAACTACGCCGAGGCGCTGACCGACCCCGACGTCTGGTCCTCGCTCTGGAACACCCTCTGGTTCACGGTGCTCTCCACCGTGCCGCTGGTCGTCGTCGGCCTGGTGCTCGCGCTGCTCGCGCACCACCTGCGGGTCGTCGCCTGGCTCTGGCGGCTCAGCTGGTTCGCGCCGTTCCTGCTGCCGTCCGGCGTCGTCTGCCTGCTCTGGCTCTGGGTGATCTACCCCACCGACTTCGGCTTCGCCGACCAACTCCTCGCCGAGTTCGGCCTGCACCCCGGCATCGGCTGGCTCACCGACACCCGCTACGCGATGCTCTCCGTGGTCCTCACCACCATCTGGTGGACAGTCGGCTTCAACTTCCTGCTCTACCTGGCCGCGTTGCAGTCCATCCCACAACACCTCTACGAGGCCGCCGAGTTGGACGGCGCCGGCGCCTGGCACCGGCTGCGCCACATCACCCTGCCGCAGCTGCGCTCCACCACCGGCGTGGTGCTGGTGCTCCAACTCCTCGCCTCGCTCAAGATCTTCGACCAGGTGTACATCATGACCGGCGGCGGCCCCGACGAGTCGACCCGGCCGATCCTCCAGTACGTCTACCAGTCCGGATTCACCGGCTACCGGATCGGCTACGCCTCGGCGATCTCGTACATCTTCTTCGCGCTGATCGTGATCGTCTCACTGGTCCAGCTGCGGATCACGCGCCGGCGGAGAGAGGAGAACGCGCTATGAGTGCCGTAGTGGAGGCGACGGCGGCCGGCCGCCGGTCGCGTTGGACCCCGGGCCGGCTGGCCATGCTCGGCGGCGCCCTGCTGCTCGCCCTGCTCTGGCTGCTGCCACTGGCCTGGGCGCTCGCCACCTCCTTCAAACCCGAGTCCGAGACCACCGAGACCGGCTTCCAGTGGATCGGCTCCTACCTGACCCTCGACGCCTACCGGGCGGTCTGGGAGTCGGGAAACCTCACCCGCTGGATGGTCAACACCGCCTACATCGCCTCCGTGACCACCGTGCTCACGGTCGCCCTGACCGCCATGGCCGCCTACGGCTTCAGCCGCACCGAGTTCCGCGGCCGCCGGACGCTCTACGGACTGGTGCTCGCCGGGATCATGGTGCCGCCACAGGTGCTGATCGCGCCGCTGTTCGCCGAGATGGTCTCGCTCGGCCTCGTCGACACCTACTGGGGCGTCATCCTGCCCCAGGTCGCCGTGCCCGCCATGGTGTTCATCCTGGTGAAGTTCTTCGACGGCGTGCCGCGCGAACTCGAGGAGGCCGCCTACGTGGACGGCGCCGGACGCTGGCGGGTCTTCTGGCAGATCGTGCTGCCGCTCTCCCGGCCGGTGCTGGCGGCCGTCGCCATCTTCACCTTCATCCAGACCTGGAACAACTTCCTGTGGCCGTTCCTGGTGACCACCGACCCCAACGCGATGACGCTGCCGGTCGGCCTGGTCAACGTCCAGTCCACCTACGGCGTTCGCTACGCCCAGGTGATGGCCTCGGTGATCATCGGCGGGCTGCCGCTGCTGGTGGTCTTCGCGTTCTTCCAGCGGCAGATCGTCCGCGGCGTGGCCCACACCGGCCTCGCCGGGCAATGAACACGCACAACTCACCAGTGAGGCAAAGGACATGATGAGCGCACCGCACACCGCCCGCTTCACCCTCGACCCCGACTTCACCGTCTCGGCCGTTGACCCGCGGCTGTTCGGCTCGTTCGTCGAGCACCTCGGCCGCTGCGTCTACACCGGGATCCACGAGCCAGGACACCCCACCGCCGACGAGGCGGGACTGCGCGGGGACGTGCTCGAACTGATCCGGGAGCTCGGCGTCAGCGTCGTCCGCTACCCCGGCGGCAACTTCGTCTCCGGCTACAAGTGGGAGGACGGCGTCGGGCCCAAGGAACAGCGGCCCCGCCGGCTCGACCTGGCCTGGCGGTCGACCGAGAGCAACCAGTTCGGGCTCGGCGAGTTCGTCGACTTCGTCCGCAAGATCCAGGGCGAGCCGATGATGGCCGTCAACCTCGGCACCCGCGGCGTCGCCGAGGCCATCGAGCTCCAGGAGTACGCCAACCACCCGGGCGGCACCGAGCTCTCCGACCGGCGCGCCGCCAACGGCGACAAGGACCCCTACGACATCCGGCTGTGGTGCCTGGGCAACGAGCTGGACGGCCCCTGGCAGACCGGCCACAAGACCGCCGACGAGTACGGCAGGATCGCCGCCGAGACCGCCCGCGCCATGCGGCAGATCGACCCGGACGTCGAACTCGTCGCCTGCGGCAGCTCGTCCCAGTCCATGGAGACCTTCGCCAGCTGGGAGTCCACCGTCCTCCAGCACTCCTACGAGCTGGTCGACCACGTCTCGCTGCACGCCTACTACTACGAGCGGGACGGCGACCGCGACTCGTTCCTCGCCTCCGCCGTGGACACCGAGTCGTTCATCGAGAACGTCGTCGCCACCTGCGACCACGTCGGGGCCCGGCTGAAGTCGAAGAAGACCATCAACCTCTCCTTCGACGAGTGGAACGTCTGGTACCAGGACGGCAGCGCGCCCACCCTGTCGGACGAGGGCCGCGGCGACGACTGGGACGAGGCGCCCCGGCTCCTGGAGGACAACTACAGCGTCACCGACGCCGTCGTCTTCGGCTCGCTGCTGATCGCCCTGCTCCGGCACGCCGACCGGGTCAAGATCGCCTGCCTCGCCCAACTCGTCAACGTCATCGCGCCGATCGCCACCGAACCGGGCGGCGCCGCCTGGCGGCAGACCACCTTCCACCCGTTCGCCCAGGCCTCCGCCCACGGCCGCGGCACCGTGCTCGACGTGCGTCCTGAGAGCCCTCGGCACGCCACCGCCAAGTACGGCGAGGTCGACCTGCTGCACGCCACCGCCGTCCGCGACGAGGCGACCGGCGCAGTCACCGTCTTCGCCGTCAACCGCCACCAGACCGAACCGCTGCCGCTGGAGATCACCCTGCGCGGCCTCGGGCTCGGCGAGGTGGTGGAGCACAGCGTGCTCGCCGACGCCGACCCCGACGCCCGCAACACCGCCGCGAGCCCCGACCGGGTCGCCCCGCACCCGGCCACCGGCACCGGACTGGAGGGCGAGGTGCTGGCCGCCACCCTGGAACCGCTGTCCTGGAACGTGATCCGGCTCGCCTGACGACCGGGCGTTTCGACATCGACCCACCGGAAAGGGATCCGGTGGGTCGATGTCCCCCACGCCTCACCTTCCGTTCATCTGTCGCGTGAAGAGTGCCCGCCGAGAAGACGAGAGTCTGGCGAACACCTACCGGGAGCGACGATGGGCCACGGCCACCACCATCACGGACACGACCACCACCACGACCACGACCACGAGGCCGAGTCGAGACCGCTTCCGGCGGCCATGGACGTCAACGTCCCCGACAGCGAACTGACCCCCGACCAGCTCTCCCGCCGCTCCATGCTGCGCCGCGCCGGCCTGCTCGGCGCGGGCGTGGCCGGCGCCAGCGTCCTCGCCGGCACCGGCGCCGCCGCGGCCGGCACGGCCTTCGGGAGTGGGCACAGCGGAAACGGGCAGAGCAACAACGGTGGCGGCAACAACGGTGGTGGCAACGGCCGGCTGCTGTGGCTGGCCGGCGACCACCACATCCACACCCAGTACAGCTCGGACGGCAAGTACCGGGTCGTCGACCAGGTGCGCAACGGCGCCCGGCACGGCCTGGACTGGATGGTCATCACCGACCACGGTTCCGTGAACCACTCGCGGATCGGCGTCGAGAAGGTCAACCCCGACATCCGCGCCGCCCGCGACTCGTTCGACGAGACCCTGGTCTTCCAGGGCCTGGAGTGGAACATCCCCGCGGCCGAGCACGCCACGGTCTTCGTGCACCCCGGCGACAACGAGGTCTCGGTCCTCAAGCAGTTCGAGACCGACTACGACGGCGGCGTCAGGAACGCGACCGGCAACACGCCCCAGAACGAGGCGCTCGCCATCTCCGGTCTGAACTTCCTCGCCGAGCAGGTCCAGCGCCGCAAGGTGAAGGACGCGATGATGTTCGCGAACCACCCCTCGCGCAAGGGCATCGACTCGCCGCACGAGATCCGCGCCTGGCGCGACGCGCAGCCCAGGATCGCGCTCGGCATGGAGGGCGCCCCCGGCCACCAGGCCGCCGGCATCCCCGCCCCGCACGGCTCAGGCGGCGGCCGCGGCTACTACGAGTCGAGCCCGGGCAGCGACTCCTTCCCCGGCTACCCGGCCGAGAGCTACCGCACCTGGGGCGGCTTCGACTGGATGACCGCCACCGTCGGCGGCCTGTGGGACAGCCTGCTCGCCGAGGGCAAGGCGTGGTGGATCACCGCCAACTCCGACTCGCACAGCAACTACGGTGACCTCTCCGTGCGGCCCGCCGACACCGACTTCAACGGCAACGGCTTCCACGGCGACCCGGTCTACGGCGGCCCCGCCATGGACGTCGAGGCCGGCGACTACTGGCCTGGCCAGTACAGCCGCACCCACGTCGGCTCGGCCGGCTTCTCCTACGCCGCCGTCATGGACGGCCTGCGCGCCGGCCGCGTCTGGGTCGACCACGGTGGCCTGATCTCCGGCCTCAACGCCCAGCTCCGCGGCGGCAACCGCTCCGCCACGCTCGGCGGCACGCTCTCCGTGCGACGCGGCACCGACGTCACCCTGACCCTGGAGATCGCGCTCGCCAACGGCCCGAACTGGGCGCAGTTCGTGCCCAAGCTGGCCCGCGTCGACGTCATCAAGGGCGACGTCACCGGCGCCGTCTCCGACAAGGACGTGTTCCAGACCCCGAACACCAAGGTCGCCAAGTCCTTCGAGGTCAACAAGTCGACCGGCACCGTGACCCTCGAGTTCCGGCTCGGCCGCGTCGACCGCCCGTGCTACCTGCGGGTGCGCGGCACCGACGGCAACCGCACCCAGGTGGGCCTGAACGGCGCCTCCGTCGACCCGAACGGGCCGGCCCTGGACGTCATGGGCGACGCCGACCCGTGGCGCGACCTGTGGTTCTACTCCAACCCGATGTGGGTGCTGCCCCAGTGACGCAGCGGGCCCTGTTCGGCCTCTCGGCCGGCACCCGTGGCCCGCGTTCGGCCGATCACCTGCTGCACCGACTCGCGGAGACACTCCCGCTCCCGCCCGGTGCACACGCCCGCACCCATGTGGTGCGGACGCCCGAGCCGGGTCTGGCGCTCTCGATAGAGCTGCCGGACCCGGCTCGGGCCGCGGCCGCGGCCACGTTCGAACGACTGAGGGACGAGCGGGAGTTGGCCGTCGCCTGGGGCGACCGGCTGTTCGGCCCCGCCGAACACCGGGCCGCGGCGGTGGCGGCACTCGCCGGACACGACCGGGACGGCGCCCGGGCCGTGCTCTTCCCCGGCGCGGCGGGGCTTTCTGGCACGCTCACGCTGGCCGAGCTGTTCGAACGGACGGCGATCGAGTCGGCGGTGGCGCTGGGTGGCGCCGAGCCGGAGCCTGCGGCTCGCGTTGACACGAGGGGCCACGTGCGGCCGGAACTCCGGGACGGGCGCCTGCTGTTGCGGGTCGCGCCGGCGCGGGGTGGGGTGTACGTGCCGTTCGAGTTGCCGGATCCGCACCCGTGCTGCGGCGGCGACCACGACGCGGAGTAGGCCGCGAGGGTTTCCCCCACCCACCGCTGCGCGGGGGGCCGCGTGTTGTCTGCGGCGCCGTCGTGGCTGGTCGCGCAGTTCCCCGCGCCCCTTTGGGACGCCGTCGTGGCGGGTCGCCGCGTCCCTTCGGGGCGTCGTGGTGGGGCTCCGCCGGTGCCGCTGCGCGGCGGGCCGTGTGTTGTCTGCGGCGCCGTCGTGGCTGGTCGCGCAGTTCCCCGCGCCCCTTCGGGGCGCCGTGGCGGCGGGTCGCCGCGTCCCTTCGGGGCGCCAGCGCCGCCTCTTCGACGCCTCGTCGCGGGCGGGGCCGGGCACCGGCACGGCTGGCCGGGGCCGCGCCGTCAGGCCGCGGGAGGCATGCCTTCGGATTCGGCGGCGGCCTCCGCCGCCGCTTCCTGTTCGCGGGCGATGTCGCACACCACGTGGCCGTCGCGGGTGTCCGCGATGATCGTGTCGCCGGTGTGGGCCTCGTCGCTCAGCAGGAGCGAGGCCAGGTGGTTGTCCAGCTCGCTCTGGATGGTGCGGCGCAGCGGGCGGGCGCCGAACTCGGGGCGGTGGCCGTGTTCGGCCAGCAGGTGGCGGGCGTCCTCCGTCACTTCGAGGCGCATGCCCTGGGCCCGCACCCGGCGGCGGCTGCGTTCCAGGAGGAGGTCGACGACCTCGTTCAACTCGCCGGGTGAGAGCCGGTGGAAGATGATCGTCTCGTCGATCCGGTTCAGGAACTCCGGCGGGAAGTGCCGGCTGAGGTCCGCGAGGAGTTCGTCCCGGACCTCGTCGGCCCGGCCGTGGTGGGCCAGGATCCGCTGCGCGCCCAGGTTGCTGGTCATGATGACCACCGTGTTGCGGAAGTTGACGGTGCGCCCCTGGCCGTCGGTCAGGCGGCCGTCGTCCAGGACCTGGAGCAGCGCGTGGAAGACGTCCGGGTTCGCCTTCTCGACCTCGTCGAAGAGCAGCACGCTGTAGGGCTGTCGCCGTACCCGCTCGGTGAGTTGGCCGGCCTCCTCGTGTCCGACGTAGCCGGGTGGGGCGCCGATCAGGCGGGAGACCGTGTGTCGTTCCTGGAACTCGCTCATGTCGAACCTGACGAGCCGGTTCTCGTCGCCGAACAGCAGCGCCGCCAGGGCCTTGGCCAGTTCGGTCTTGCCGACGCCGGTGGGGCCGAGGAAGAGGAACGAGCCGACCGGGCGGTCCGGGTCGCTCATGCCGGCCCGGTTGCGCCGGACCGCCTCGGCGACCGCCGTGACCGCCTCGTCCTGCCCCACCACCCGGTCGTGCAGGGCGTGTTCGAGCTTCAGCAGCCGGTCGCGTTCGCTCTCCGTCAGCCGGCTGACGGGGATGCCGGTGCGTCGGGACAGCACCTCGGCGATGTCGTCGGCGGTGACCTCCCGCACCCCCTCCCGGCGTTCCCTGATGCCGGCCAACTCGCCCTCGACGCGGGAGATCTCCCGCTTGAGCTCGGCCGCGTGCTCGTAGTCCTCGGCCGCGATGGCCTGGTCCTTCTCGCGGCCGAGCCTGGCGAGCCGGTCCTCGCGCCCGGTGACCTCCGTGGAGCGGCCGAGCGAGCTGAGCCTGACCCGGGCGCCGGCCTGGTCGAGCAGGTCGATGGCCTTGTCGGGGAGGAAGCGGTCGGAGACGTAGCGGTCGGACAGCTCGGCGGCGGCCGACAGCGCCTCGTCGGTGAACCTGACCTGGTGGTGGGCCTCGTAGGCGTCCCGAAGCCCCTCCAGGATCTGGACGGTCTCGTCGACGCCGGGCTCGGGGATCGTCACCGGCTGGAAGCGCCGCTCCAGGGCCGCGTCCTTCTCCACGAACCGCCGGTAGTCGTCCAGCGTGGTGGCGCCCACCACGTGCAACTCGCCGCGGGCCAACGCCGGTTTGAGGATGTCGGCCGCGTCCAGGGCGCCGCCCTCGGCGCCGGCGCCCGCGCCGACCACGGCGTGCAGCTCGTCGACGAACAGGATGGTGGAGTGCTCGGCGGCCCGCACCTCGTCGATGACCTTCTTCAGCCGCTCCTCGAACTCGCCGCGGTACGTGGAGCCGGCGACCAGGCCCGGCAGGTCGAGCGCGACCACCCGCTTGTCCCGCAGCGTCTCCGGCACGTCGCCCGAGGCGATCCGCTGGGCCAGGCCCTCCACGATCGCGGTCTTGCCGACGCCGGGGTCGCCGATCAGCACCGGGTTGTTCTTGGTCCTGCGGGAGAGGATCTCCACGGTCTGCTCGATCTCCTCGGCCCGGCCCACCACCGGGTCGAGCCGCCCGGCCCCGGCCTCCTCGGTCAGGTCGCGGCCGTACGTGTCGAGCGTGGGGGTGGCGCTCGACGACGTGCCGGCGGCGGGGCGCCGCTCAGGCGCGGCGCGCAGCCGGTCGGCGTCCACCGGCTGGCCGGAGAGCAGCCCGGCGGCGCCCGAGTCCGGGTCGTCGAGGAGCGCCGCCAGGACGTGCTCGGGGCCGATGTAGGAGACGCCCGCCGCCTGCGAGCGGGTGTGCGCGTCGATCAGGGTCCGCTTGGCGGCCGGGGTGAGGCCGGGCTCGGCGGACGGCGCGGCGCCCGCGCCCGGCAGCGGCTCGGCGACGGTCGCGGCCAGCCCGGCGAGGTCGACGGCGGCCTCGGCGAGCAGGCCGCGGGCCTGCCCGGCCTGGGTGCAGGCCCACAGCAGGTGCCCGGTGTCCAGGTCCTCGACGCCGTCCTCGACGGCCCGCTCCGAGGCCCGGGATATCAGGTCGCGCGCCGCCTCGCTCAGCAGCCGGCCGATCGGCACCCGCTGCACCCGGGGTGGCGCCGCCCCCGGCGACATCCCGAAGAACCGGTTGAGCAGGTCGGCGAACGGGTCACGGGACGGGCCGAAGGACGAAGACGTCATACGTCCACGAGAACAAGCGATCGCACGCCGCGCCGGTTACCGTACGGCGAACGAGTGAACGGTGCTGGAGCGGTAGGTCTCGCCGGGGCGCAGCACGGTGTCGGGGAAGTCGGGCCGGTTGGGGGAGTCGGGGAAGTGCTGGGTCTCCAGGCACAGGCCGTCGCCCTGCCGGTAGACGCGGCCCGAGGGCCCGGCGAGGCTGCCGTCCAGGAAGTTGCCGCTGTAGAACTGGAGCCCGGGCTCCGTGGTGGCGACGGTCATCAGCCGCCCCGAGCCGGGCTCGTAGACGGTGGCCACCCGCTCGGGCCCGGTCGTCACGCCCTTGTCGAGCACGAAGTTGTGGTCGAAGCCCTGGGCGCGCAGCAGCTGCGGGTGCGCCTGCCGCAGGTCCCGGCCGATCGGCTTGGCGCGGCGGAAGTCGAACGGGGTGCCGTCCACCGGGGCCGGCGGCCCCTCCGGGATGAGGGTGGTGCCCACCGGCGTGTAGTGGCCGGCCTCCAGGCCGAGGCGGTGGTCGAGGACGGTGCCCGCGCCCTCGCCCGCCAGGTTGAAGTAGGTGTGCGAGGTCAGGTTGACGACGGTCGGCGCGTCGGTCTCGGCCGTGTAGTCGATCCGGAAGCCGCCGTCCTCGGTGAGCGTGTAGTCGACCAGGACCCGCAGCGTGCCCGGATAGCCCTGGTCGCCGTCCTCGCTGGTCAGCCGGAGCGTGAGCCCGGCAGGTCCGGACGGGGTGACCTCCCAGAGCCGCCGGTCGAAGCCGACGTCGCCGCCGTGCAGGCTGTGGGGGCCGTCGTTGCACGGCAGCCGGTGGGGCCGCCCGTCCAGCGTGAAGCGGCCCTCGGCGACGCGGTTGCCGTACCGGCCGATCAGCGCGCCGAAGTACGGGGAGTGGCCGGCCGTGTACGGTGCGAGCGTGTCGAAGCCCAGGGAGACGTTGGCCGACTCGCCGTGCCGGTCCGGGAGTTCGAGGGACTGCACGACGCCGCCGTAGCTGAGCACGCGCAGTCTGGTGCCGCCCCTGGCCAGCGTCCAACGGTGCACCTCGGTTCCGTCGTCCAGCCGACCGAACACCTCTGACCGCGGCGCTTCTTCTCTCACGGAACGTGCTCCTAGCCGAAGGGGACGACGAGATCACACGACGGTACCCCCCGCCCCGGGACGGTCCTGGGCGGGGGGCACGAGCGGTCCCACGGGGCGGCTCAGGTGCGGCCGGCCAGGCCCCGGCGCTTGTTCCAGACGTCGAAGGCGACCGCGACCAGCAGCACCAGGCCCTTGATCACCTGCTGCCAGTCCTCGCCGACCCCCACCAGCTGCATGCCGTTGTCCAGCACGCCGAGCACCAGGCCGCCGATCACCGCGCCGAGCACCGTGCCCACGCCGCCGCTCATCGAGGCGCCGCCGATGAACGCCGCCGCGATGGCCTCCAGTTCGAAGAGGTTGCCGGCGCCGGTGGTGGCGGTGCCGGTCCTGGCAGTGAACACGATGCCGGCGAGCGCCGACAGCAGGCCCATGTTGATGAACACGGCCATGGTGACCCGCCGGTGCTTCACGCCGGACAGCTCGGCCGCCGCCCGGTTGCCGCCCAGCGCGTACACGTGCCGCCCGAACACCGAGTTCCGCATCACGAAGCCCAGCAGCACCAGCAGACCGCCGAGGATCAGCAGCACCACCGGCGTGCCCCGGTAGCTGGCCAGGGTGAAGGTGAACGCCATCACCGCGGCCACCAGCGCCACGCAGCGCAGCACGAACAGGTTGAACGGCAGCACCGTCAGCTCGTACTGCCGCTGCTGGGAGCGGCGCCGCCACTCCTGCGCCACCACGGCGACCGACACCGCCACGCCCAACAGCAACGTCAGGTTGTGGTAGTTGGTCTCCGGGCCGACCTCGGGCAGGAAGCCCTGGTTGATGTCCTGGAAGCCCTGCGGGAGGCCGGACCAGGTGCGGCCCTCCAGCAGGATCCGGGTGGCGCCGCGGAACAGCAGCATGCCGGCCAGCGTGACGATGAACGACGGTAGTCCGACGTACGCGATCCAGAAGCCCTGCCAGGCCCCGATGGCGGCGCCGATCAGCAGCGCCACCAGCACCGCGAGCTGCCACGGCAGGTCGTGCTCCAGGATCAGCACGGCCGCCGCGGCCCCGCTGAAGCCGGCGATCGACCCGACGGACAGGTCGATATGGCCGTTGATGATGACGATCATCATCCCGATGGCCAGGATCAGGATGTAGCCGTTCTGGTTGATGATGTTGCTGACGTTCCGCGGCAGCAGCACGTCGCCGTCGGTCCAGATCTGGAAGACCAGCAGCAGCACCGCCAGCGCGATCAGCATGCCGTACTGCCGCATGTTGGTGCGCAGCGCGGTCAGCACCAGCGTGGGCAACTGCCGCATGCCGCCCCCGCCTCCGCCGCCCGGAGGCTCGTCGGTCGGGGTCTTGCCCAGGGTGGCCTGGCTCATCTCACCGTTCCTCGCTTCCGGGCACCGTCTGGCTGGTCTCGGCACTCGCCTCGGGGCTGGCCCGGGTCGTCGTCATCAGCCGCATCAACGTCTCCTGGTCGGCGTCCGCGCGGTCGAGCACGCCGGTCAGCCGGCCGGCGGCCATCGTGGCGATCCGGTCGCAGATGCCCAGCAGTTCGGACAGCTCGGAGGAGATGACGATCACCGCCTTGCCCTCGGCGGCCAGTTGGTCGATCACCGTGTAGATCTCGGACTTGGCGCCCACGTCGATGCCGCGGGTCGGCTCGTCCAGGATCAGCACCCGGGGCTCGGCGTTGATCCAGTTCGACAGCACCACCTTCTGCTGGTTGCCGCCGGAGAGCCGGCCCACCTGCTCGAACACGGTGGGCGCCTTGATGTTCATGGAGGCCCGGAACCGCTCGGCCACCCGGGTCTCCGCGTGCCCGTCCACCAGCCCCCGGCGGGCCATCCTGGGCAGCGCCGCCATCGAGATGTTCCGGCTGATGGTGTCGATCAGGTTGAGGCCGTACGTCTTGCGGTCCTCCGTGACGTACGCCAGTCCGCGCTCGATCGCCTCGGCCACCGACCGCGTGGAGACCTGCCGGCCGCCCATCGAGACGGTGCCGCGCTCGTAACGGCCCCAGGACCGGCCGAACACGCTCATCGCCAACTCGGTGCGGCCGGCGCCCATCAGCCCCGCGATGCCCAGGATCTCGCCGTGCCGCACCTCGAACGACACCGAGTCCACCACCCGGCGCGCCGGGTCGAGCGGGTGCCTGACGGTCCAGTCCGACACCGACATCGCCACCGTCCCCGCCAACTCCCCGGTGTACGGGGTGCGGGTCGGGTAGAACCGCGTCAACTCCCGCCCCACCATGGCGCGAATGATCCGGTCCTCCGACACCTCGGCCGGCGCGCCGGGCTCGGCCCGCACCGGCAGCGTCTCGATGGTGCGGCCGTCCCGCAGGATCGTCACCGAGTCCGCCACCCGGCGGATCTCGTTGAGCTTGTGCGAGATCAGGATGCAGGAGATCCCCTGCTCCCTCAGCTCCACGATCAGGTCGAGGAGCTTGCCGCTGTCCTCGTCGTTGAGCGCGGCCGTCGGCTCGTCCAGGATCAACAGCCGCGCCCGCTTGGCGAGCGCCTTGGCGATCTCCACCAACTGCTGCTTACCGACGCCCAGTTCGGCTATCGAGGTGGTCGGACGCTCGTCCCCGAGGCCGACGCGGCGCATCAGCCGCTCCGTCTCCCGTAACGTGTCCGTCCAGTTGATCACCCCGGCGCGGTTGGCGCGTTCGTTGCCGAGGAAGACGTTCTCCGCGATCGACAGGTGCGGCACCAGCGCCAGCTCCTGATGGATGATCACGATCCCGCGCCGCTCGCTGTCCTTGATGTCGCGGAACGCGCAGCGCTCACCCTCGAAGTGGATCTCGCCCTGGTAACTCCCGTGCGGGTGCACGCCGCTGAGGATCTTCATCAGCGTGGACTTGCCGGCGCCGTTCTCCCCGCAGACGGCGTGGATCTCGCCCGCCGCCACGGACATGCCGACCTGGTCGAGGGCCCGCACCCCGGGAAAGGTCTTGGTGATGCCGCGCATCTCCAACACGTGCTCGGTCATGGTGGGTCAGCCCAGCTGCTCTTCGGTGTAGAAGCCCTCGTCGACGAGGAGTTGGGCGTTCTCGGCGTCGATGCTCACCGGGTCGAGGAGGAAGGCGGGCACCACCTTGACGCCGTTGTCGTAGGACTCGGTGTCGTTGGCCTCGCACTCCTCGCCGCCCAGCAGCGACTCCGTCATCGCCAGCGCCTGAGCGGCCAGCTCCCTCATGTCCTTGAAGACGGTCTGGGTCTGCTCGCCCGCGATGATCGACTGCACCGAGGCCAGCTCCGCGTCCTGCCCCGTCACCACGGGCAGCGGCTGGTCCGCGGTGCCGTAGCCGACGTTCTTCAGCGCCGCGATGATGCCGAGCGAGATGCCGTCGTAGGGGGAGAGGACGGCGTCGAGCCGCTCGGACCGGTAGTCGGCGGTCAGCAGGTCGTCCATCCGCTCCTGCGCCTCCGAGCCCGACCAGCGCTCGGTGGTGATGGCGTTCAGCTCCGTCGCGCCGGAGCGGACCGTGAGTTGGCCGTCGTCCAGGAAGGGCTGCAGCACCCCCATGGCGCCCTGGAAGAAGTAGCGGGTGTTGTTGTCGTCGGGCGAGCCGGCGAACAACTCGATGTTGTAGGCCTCGTCGCCGCCCTCGGCCAGGCCGAGCGCGTCCACGATGTACTGGCCCTGCAACGCGCCGACCCGCTCGTTGTCGAAGGAGGCGTAGCAGTCGACGTTCTCGGTGTCCATCAACAGCCGGTCGTAGGCCACCACCGGGACGTCCGCGTCGGCCGCCTGCTGGAGCACGTTGCCGAGCGAGGCGCCGTCGATGGCGGCGATCACCAGCAGGTCGACGCCCTGCGCGATCATGTTCTCGATCTGGCTGATCTGGTTCTCGATCTGGTCCTCGCCGTACTGGAGGTCCGTCTCGTAGCCGGCCTCCTCGAACAGCTCGACCATGTTCTCGCCGTCGGCGATCCAGCGCTCGGAGGAACGGGTGGGCATCGCGATGCCGACGGTGCCGCCCTCGGCTTCTGGATCTCGATCCGGTTCCGAGCCGCCCTCGGAGTCCTGGCCGCAGGCGGCGAGTGACAGGGCGAGGGTGGCGGCGACGGCGATGCCGCGGGCGCCGCGGGCGGTGAATCGGGCACGGGACAAGGTGCTCACGTCCTTCCGGCTGATGGTGGCTGGTACCGGCCCCCTGCGGGGGGCTTTTGCGGGGCCGCCGGCGGGCCGGCGCCTGGCGGCGCCGGCCCGTGGCGGCCTTGGTGCGGTGGTGCCTGCGGCGCTGAGCCGCGTCCGGCGCCTGGGGGCGCCGGTCCTTGCCGTTTGCCTGCGGCGCTGGGCCGGGGCGCGGGCGCCTGGGGGCGCCGTGCCTGGCCTGGTGGCCGGTGGTGCGTGGTGCGTGAGTTGTGCCTGTGGCGCCTGACGGCGCCGGTTCCGGCGTTGCCGGCCGTGCGGTGGTGCCTGCGGCGCTGGGCCGCGTCCGGTGCCTGGGGGCGCCGGTGCTTGCGGTGGTGCTTGTGGCGCTGGGCCGTTGCTGGCGCCTGGCGGCGCCGGTTCCGGCTGTGCCGGGTGGTGCGGTCCTGCCTGCGGCGCTGGGCCGGGGCGCCGGCGCCTGGGGCGCCGTGCTCGGCCTGGTGGCCGGTGGTGCGTGGTGCCTGCGGCGCGACCTGCGCGTCAGCGCTTGGCGGCGCCGTGCTCGGCCTGGTGGCCGGTGGTGCGTGGTGCCTGCGGCGCGACCTGCGCGTCAGCGCTTGGCGGCGCCGTGCCTGGCCTGGTGGCCGGTGGTGCGTGGTGCCTGTGGCGCCGGTTCCTGGTGTGCCGAGTGGTGCGGCGTTGGGCCGGGGGTTTGGGGGTGTGGCGCCGTCAGGCGCCTTCGGTGGTCGTGGGGGCGGGGAAGCGGTTGAGGGGGCCGGGGAGGCGGGAGCCGAGGGGGGACATGCCCGTGTTGGCGCCGAGGCGGGTCAGGAGGTCGAGCGCGAGGCGGCCGCGGCGGACGCGTTCGCGGGCCGTATCGAGCGTGACGTCGCGCAGGTGCCCGCCGACCGGGTAGATGCCGGGGGCCCGGCTCAGGCCGAACTTGAGGTAGATCGGCGCGCCGCGCCGGATCAGTTCGGCGATGTCGTACATCCGCACGTAGCCGCCCAGGTCGTCGGGCGCCTCCAGGTAGAAGTCCAGCGGCACCCGGCTGGCCCGGCGGATCTCCGTCAGGTGATCCAGCGTCAGATCCGACGGGATGTTGACGGAGTCCGCGCCCAGGCCCTCGTGGACCGCGACCGACGCCGGGTTGACCGGGCCGATCAGGGCGGAGACCTTGATCGTCGTGTCGGCAGGCAGCGTGCCCTGCGCGCGCAGCCGGTTCAGCAGCCACAGCACGCCCTCGTCCGCGACCAGCAGGCACTTGACGCCGAGTTCGGTGGCCCGCAGCGCGTCCTCGACGCAGCCGGCGAGCGCGCCGTGGCCGCGGGCGCGGAGGCCGGCGCCGCCGGACGAGGTGCGGGTGCCGGCGCCGATGTCCCACGTGCCGCGGGGGCCGGTGAACAGGCAGAGCTCGACGCCGGCCTGGGCGCAGGCGTCGACCATCTCGGTGATCTCCGCGTCGGTGAGCATCCACACGCCGCTGCCCTGGCTGATGCGGTGGATCGGCACGCCCAGTTGGGCGGCCTCCTTGAGGACCGTGTGCACGGCCTCCGGGCCCTCGACGGACGGTATCTCGGTGCGCCACGTGCCGCCGTCGGGGAAGGCGTGCGGGGAAGCGTCGGCGGGATCGTCCGCCGGGGCCGCGTAGCCCAGCGAGGCCAGGGCGCTGTCGCCCGGGCGGCGGGGAGTGGCGGGCGCTGTCTCAGACACGATGCTCCATTGTTCGCGGTTGTTCGATCATTAGGGAAGAGGTGTGAACGGGTTTGATCGCGAGGTGGTTGAGCGTGATCGCCCGCCGTCGTCCGCTATGGGGTGAGCAGCACCTTTCCCACCTCCGGATCGCCGCTGCCGACCAGCCCGATCGCCTCCCCGAACGAGGTCAGCGGCAGCCGGTGGGTGATCAGTTCGGCCGGCCGCAGCAGGCCCTGGCCGAAGGCGAGGGTGGCGTACGACCAGGCCGCCGGCGGCGCGCCGAAGACGCTGGAGACGGTGAGCTGACTGACCGACAGGTGGACGGGATCGATGCCGTGCGCGCCGGCCTCCGGCATCCCGGTCAGGACCACCCGGCCGCCGCGCCTGGCCAGCAGGCACGAGTCGCGGGCGGTGCCCGGCGCGCCGGCCGTCTCCACGACTAGGTCGTAGCGGCCCGGCAGCCGGGACGCGGCCTCCTCGGGGCCCGCGGTCGAGGTCGCGCCCATCGCGGTGGCCTGGCTCAGCGGCCTGGACCGCGGGTCGACGGCCAGCAGCTCGGCCGGCGAGGAGGCGGCCAGGAACTGCGTGGCCAGCAGCCCGAGCGTGCCGGCGCCGACCACGGCGACCCGCTCGCCCGGCCTGGGGGCCGCCCGCAGCACGGCGGCGGCGACCACGGCGGCCGGTTCGAGCAGGGCGGCCGCCGTCAGGTCGGCGTCGTCGGAAAGTAGGTGCAGCAGCCCGGCCGGCAGCACCAGATGGTCGGCGAACGCGCCGGGCTGGGTGAAGCCCGTCTCCTCGTAGCCGGCGGTGCACAGGCTGGTCTCGCCCGAGCGGCAGCGGTCGCAGACCCCGCAGGCCCGGAAGCCCTCGCCCACCGTCTTCCGGCCGACCAGCGCCGGGTCGACGCCGGGCCCCGCCGCGTCGACCGTGCCCGACCACTCGTGCCCTGGCACGATCGGGTAGCGGACGTAGCCGGCGGCCCTGGTGCCGTCGTACACCTCGCGGTCGCTCGCGCAGATCCCCGCCGCGTGCACAGCCACCCGGACCTCGCCGGGTCCCGGCGTCGGGGGCTCGCCGGTGACCAGCCGGTGGGTGCCCGGCCGTTCGACCAGCACGCTCCGGGTCTCGCCGGTCGTCACGGCTGCTTCCCCGCCCCGCCGTCCCGCTTGTGCCAGTCCTCGGCCCACAGGTCGAAGCGGGCCTGCTGCTGCGGGAACTCGGCCGCCGCGTCGGTGTCCAGCTCGACGCCGAGGCCCGGCTCCTCGGAGAGCGTGAAGTAGCCGTCGACCACCTCGGGCGCGCCCTCGACCACCTTCTTGATCTCCGCGTCCGCGAAGTCGTTGAAGTGCTCAAGGATCTTGAAGTTCGGTGTGCAGCCGGCCAGTTGGAGGCTGGCCGCGGTGAGCACCGAGCCGCCCACGTTGTGCGGGGCGACCAGCACGTAGTGGGTCTCGGCGGTGGCGGCCAGCTTGCGCATCTCGCCTATGCCGCCGATGTGGCCGAGGTCGGGCTGGATGATGTCGACGGCCTGCGACTCGAAGAGCTCCCGGAACTCGATCCGGTCGTGGATCCGCTCGCCGGTGGCGATCGGGAGGTTGGTCCTGGCGGCCACCTTGGCCAGCGCCTTCAGGTTCTCCGGCGGCACCGGCTCCTCCAGCCAGGACGGCGCGAAGCGCTCCAGCTCGCCGGCCAGCCGGATGGCGGTGGCCGGGCTGAACCGGCCGTGCATCTCCAGCAGCAGCTCGGCCTCCGGGCCGATCGCGTCCCGCACCGCCTCCACGAGGGAGATCGAGCGCAGCGTCTCGGCGTGGTCGAGCTCGAAGCTGCCGGTGCCGAACGGGTCGAGCTTGAGGGCCAGGTAGCCGCGGTCCACCACCGTCTTGGCGGCCTTGTGGAACGCCTCCGGGGTGCGCTCCACGGTGTACCAGCCGTTGGCGTACGCCTTGACCCGGTTGTCCGAGACGTCGGCGCGGCCGCCGAGCAGCTGCCAGACCGGCACGCCGAGCGCCTTGCCCTTGATGTCCCAGCAGGCCATCTCGACGCAGGCGATGCCGGACATCACGATCTCGCCGGCCCGGCCGTAGTCGCCGTACTTCATCCGGCGCACCAGGTCCTCGACCGCGAACGGGTCCGACCCGACGACGTGGTTCGCCCCGGCCTCCCGGAGATAGCCGATCAACGCGTCGGTATGCCCCAGCATCCGGGTCTCGCCCACGCCGGTCAGGCCCTCGTCCGTGTGGACCTGGACATAGGTGAGGTTCCGCCAGGGTGTGCCGACGACATGCGTGCTGATTCCGGTGATACGCACGGGAAAGCGCCCTCTCACGCGACGTTCGATATTTCGTTAATCGTTCGAAATCCTGGCGAGAACGTTAGGAGGCCGCCCATACCCTGTCAATGGTCAGGAAGGTCAGGGAATGGATACCGCGGATCGGGGGCGGCTAGTCCACCGGCCGCTCGGCCGGCTCGCCGGACTCGGACATCGTGATGTGCTCGTAGGCGAGCGCGGCCAGCTCGGACTGGCCCTCCCGGCTGGGGTGGAACCAGTCCCAGTCGCTGAGGTGGCTGGACGTGAAGCGGAAGTCGAAGACCGCGCCACCGTCGTAGCGGCACAGCTCGTCCGAGGCGCAGACGTCATCGAGCACCGTGTTGTACTCCTGCACGCGGGCCCGCACCTCGGCCCGCCGCTCGCCGGCCGCCGCGCCGTCGTCCGTGGCGTCGCTCAGCATCGAGGGGCAGATGTTGGCCATCTGCCACACCGTGCGCGCCATGAACGACTCGCTGCCCTCCTCCCAGAGCCGCATCAGGTCGGGCACGCTCGACACGTAGATGCCGGTCTCCGGCAGCTCGTCCCTGATCACGCCGAACGCCTCGGTGAGCTCGGCCCTGAACTCCGCCGGGCTCGTCATGGACGCGACGTCGGCGGCGCAGGCGTCGTTCGCCCCGATCAGCACGGTGACCAGCTCGGGCCGATGCCTGACGGCCTCGGCCGCCTGGGCCGGCAGATCGGTGACCCGGGCGCCGGTCGCCGCCAGGTTCCATGACCGCTCGGCGGTCGCCTCGCCCAGTAACTGCTGCGCCAGGCTGTCCACGTTGGCGTCCGTGCCGGTGGCCCAGGACGCCTCGGGGCAGTCGGAGAGCACGGAGCAGGCGTCGAAGGCGCGGGTGATGGAGTCGCCGATGGCGGCCACCGACTCCGGCGCGGTGTTCCACTCGGGTGCCGGACTCGCCGCCTCCTCCGGGGCGGCGGTCGACTCCTCGGAACCTCCCGAGGTGCAGCCGGCCAACACGGCGGCCGCGACGAGCGGCAGGGCGAGCGACGTGGCGAACGAGCGGCGGTTGACCGGCATTCGGTTTCCTCGGTGTCCGTGGGGGCCTGTGGTGGAGCGGTAGCTTGGACCTGGCAGTGGCGACGCCCGACGCGCGTCTGCAACAAGAGTAAAAGATGACCGCGCGTCACCCGTTGTCCATTTTGCCGCAAAAAGTTGCCAATGGTGTTTACTGTTCGTGCGTGAGACCGGCGTGCTGGGGGGCGCCTTGAGGCTCGCGGCGGGCGCAGGTAGCCAAGAGTGGAGGTCCCGGTGACGACACGTGGTGTTCTGTTCGTGCACTCCGCCCCGCGCGCGCTGTGTCCACACATCGAGTGGGCGGTCGCCGGCGTGCTGGGCGCCAGGGTCGGCCTCGACTGGACCAGACAGCCGGCCTCGCCGGGCACCTGGCGGGCCGAGCTCTCCTGGCAGGGCGAGGCCGCCACCGCGTCCAAGCTGGCATCCGCGCTGCGCGGCTGGCACCTGCTGCGCTTCGAGGTCACCTCCGAACCCTGCCCCACCGCCGAGGGCGAGCGCTACAGCTGCACCCCCGAGCTGGGCATCTACCACGCCGTCACCGGCATCCACGGCGACATCATGATCCCCGAGGACCGGCTACGCGCCGCCGCGGCGCGGGCCGCGCGCGGCGAGAGCGACCTCCAGGCCGAGATCAGCCGGCTGCTCGGCAAACCGTGGGACGACGAACTCGAACCGTTCCGCCACGCGGGCGAGGGCGCGCCCGTCCGCTGGCTGCACCAGGTGGTGTGAGATGGCGCCGACCGTGGCGGTGCTCGGCACCGGGATCATGGGCGCCGGCATGGCCCGCAGCCTGCTCCGCGCCGGCATCGAGGTCCGCGCCTGGAACCGGACCCGCGCCAAGGCCGAGCCCCTGGCGGCGGACGGCGCCCAGGTCGCCGGCACCCCGGCCGAGGCCGTGACCGGCGCGGACGTCATCCTCACCATGCTCCGCGACGGCGCGGCGGTACTGGCCGCCATGCGGGCGGCCACGCCTGGCCTCGCCGCGGACGCCGTCTGGACGCAGAGCTCCACGGTGGGCCCCGCGGGGCTCGACGAGCTGTCCCTGCTGGCCGCCGAGGAGGGCCTCGTCCTGGTGGACGCGCCGGTGCTCGGCACCCGACAGCCGGCCGAGTCCGGCCAGTTGACCGTCCTGGCCGCCGGCCCCTCGGCCACCCGCCCCGCGCTCACCCCGGTCTTCTCCGCGATCGGCTCCCGCACCCTGTGGGTGGCGGACGAGGTGGGGGCGGCCTCCCGGCTCAAGCTCGTCTGCAACAGCTGGGTGCTCGCCGTCACCCACGGCACGGCGGAGGCGCTGGCGCTGGCCGAGGGGCTCGGCGTCGACCCGCAGCACTTCCTCGACGCCGTCGAGGGCGGCGCGCTCGACCTCCCGTACCTCCGCGTCAAGGCGGCGGCGATCCGATCGGGCGAACTCGCGGCGGATTTCACGGTCGACACGGCCGCCAAGGACGCGGGCCTCATCCTGGCCGCGGCCGAGTCGGCCGGCGTCCGCCTCGACCTGGCGGCGGCCGGCGCCGACCGCTTCCGGCGGGCGGCCGAACAGGGGCACGGCGCGGAGGACATGGCGGCGTCCTACTTCGCGAGCTGGCCGCCCGAGTCCGAGTCCGAGTCCGCCGGCTGACCGGCGGGGTCAGCGGGGTGGCGGCGGCGTCCAGTCGGGGCCGCGCAGCCAGGCCCACAGGTCGTGGAGCCTGCGGACCTCGCCGGGCAGCGCGGCGCCGAGCGTGCGGGAGTTGACGTGGGGCAGTCCGCGGCGCCGGCCCGAGCCGTCGCGGACCAGCACGAACTCGCCGGTCGTCCCCGACCCGGTGACCTCGATGGACTGGATGTCCCGCCACGCGATCCGCCGGGTGCCGAACGGCGTGCGGGTCTCGATGTGGTCGGGGTGGGTGGTGGTGCCGCTCCGCCGAAGGGCGACGTAGAGCAGGGGAACGAGGACGAGGACGACCACCGTCCAGCTCAGCAGCACCACGCCGGGCACCCCGGCCACGGCCATGAGGCCCAGGGCCATGACGGGGATCGCCACCGGGAGGCCGAGCGCCTTCAGCCCGGGCGCGGCCCGGTAGACGGGGAAGTGGGGCTGGTTCGTCATGGCGGGCAGGCTAACGGGCGCGGCCCGCGACCACGTCGGGTTCACGGAATCCTGGAAATCCCTCGACAGGGCGCCGAGCGCCGGGTGGTGGGCGCCGGGTGGGTTCCCCCGCCCACCCACCCCCCTTTCCGCGCCTCGCGCGCGCGTGCGCTTGCGCATGCGCCGCGGGCGGCGGAGCCGCGTTGCGGGGCGATGGCGGCCGGTCGGCCGCAGGCCCGGCGCTTCGCGCGGAGCGCGAGAGGCGGGGGCCCTGCCGGGCCCCCACGGCGCCGCCTGTGGCCCCCGCGCGTAGCGCTGGCCGCGCGGTGCGGCCGCGGCCGGCTCGGCGGCGGAGCCGCAGGTGCCCCTGGCCCGGGGGCCTCCTGCGCGTAGCGCGGAGAGTTTGCCGACGTCCGTCGGCCGGGGCGGCAGGGGGCAGCGGCGCGGCCGGCTCGGGGTCTCGTGCGCGGTGCGCGGAAGGTGGGCCGAGGGGCCGTTGGCCGGGCCCGGCAGCGCCGCGGCCGCAGCCTGTGGCCTCCTGCGCGCAGCGCGGAAGGCTGCCCGGCGGTCCGTCGGCCGGGCTGGGCCCGGCAGGGCCCCCGCGGCCGCCGCCAGCACTCCTGGCCCGGGGCCTCCCGCGCGCAGCGCGGAAAGTTGACCGGCGTCCGCCGGCCGAGGCCGGGCGGCCAGGGCCGCCGGCTCAGGGGCCCGTGCGCGGTGCGCGGAAGGTGGGCCGAGGGGCCGTTGGCCGAGCCCGGCGGTGCACCGGCCCGGTGGCGGCGCGTGGGGCCTGCGCGCAGTGCGGAAAGCTGGTCGACGTCCCTCGGCCAGGCCCGGGCCCGGCAGGGCCCCCGCGGCCGCCGCCGGTACCCCTGGCCCAGGCTTCCTGTGCGCAGCGCGGAAGGCTGCCCGGTGGTCCGTCGGCCGAGCCGGGCGAGGTTGGGCCCCGGTGAAGCACTGCTCGCGCGGTGCGCCGCGCCGTCGCCGGCTCGGCGGAGCCGCCTGGCCTCCGCGTGCAGGGCGGAAAGTTGGCCGACGTCCGTCGGCCGGGCCCGGTTCGGGCCCTGCGGAGCGCGGTGCGCCGCTGGCTTGGCGGAGCGGCATGTGGTTTCCGTCTGCAGGGGGGAAGGTTTGGCGACGGCCGTGGGCCGGGCCCGGCGCGGCCGCCGCCGGTACCCCTGGCCCAGGCTTCCTGTGCGCAGCGCGGAAGGCTGCCCGGTGGTCCGTCGGCCGAGCCGGGCGAGGTTGGGCCCCGGTGAAGCACTGCTCGCGCGGAGCGCCGCTGCCGCTGCCGGGCTCGGCGGCGGAGCCGCCTGGCGTCCGCGCGTAGCGCGGCAGTGTCGGCTCAGCCCGGGCCGGCCAGGGCCCGGCGGCTTAGCCCGGGCCGGCCAGGGCGCCCGCCAGGAGGCGGGCCACCGCCGCCCTGGCGAGGGCCGGGGCGGTGCCGGTGCCGTAGAGCTGGATGGCGTGGTTGAGGCTCATCGTCACGCCGTAGAGCTCGAAGACCAGTTGGGCCGGGTCGGTGGCCGGCGGCAGGTCGCCGGTGGCGACGGCGCGGCGGACCTCCGTGGTGAGGCGCAGCTCCCAGGTGCGGAACTGGCGTTGCAGGAGCGCGCGGACGGGGCCGCCGCGGCCGTCGTACTCGAAGGTGGAGCTGACGAAGAGGCAGCCGCCGGGGAAGACCTCGCGCTCCAGGTAGGAGATCCACGCCTCGCAGACGCCCCGCAGCCGCGGCAGCCCCGGCGTGGCGTCCGCCGCCGGCCGCCAGACCTCGCGGTTGAAGACGACCGCCGCCCGCTCCAGGGCGGCGAGCTGCAGGGCCTCCTTGGTGCCGAAGTGGCCGAGCAGGCCGGACTTGCTCATGCCGAGGTCGAGCGCGAGGCGGCCGATCGTCAGGCCCTCGAGGCCCTCGACCGAGGCCAGGTCCACGCTGCGTTCGAGGATCCGTTCCCTGGTGTGGCGGGCCTCGGCCGCCGAGTGTCGCGGACTCATGACCACCAGCATAGGCCCGGTATAGCGTCCGACCGATCGGTCGCTATATTGGGCGGCATGACTCGCCTCATCGCCCTGGGCCATCACCAGCCCGAGCATGTGCTCACCAACGACGACCTGGCCGGCATGGTCGACACCGACGACGCCTGGATCCGGCAGCGAACCGGCATCGCCACCCGCCGCATCGCCAGGGACGAGTCCGTGACCGACCTGGCCGTCGTCGCCGCCGGGAAGGCGCTGGCCGCGGCCGGCGTCGACCCGGCCGACATCGGTCAGGTGATCGTCGCCACCTGCACCGCCATCGACCGTTCCCCGTCCACCGCGGCCCAGGTCGCCGGCGAGCTCGGCATCCCGCGCGCCGTGGTCTACGACCTCAACAACGCCTGCGCCGGCTTCACCACCGCGCTCGCCACCGCCGACCACGCCATCAGGGCCGGCGCCGCCCGGCACGCCCTCGTCGTCGGCGCCGAGAAGATGTCCGACATCACCGACTGGACCGACCGCTCCTCCTGCGTGCTGCTCGGCGACGGCGCGGGCGCCGCCGTGCTCGGCGCCAGCGAGCGCGAGGACGGCATCGGGCCCGTCGTCTGGGGCTCCGACCCGTCCCGGCGGGAGGCCGTCCGGATCAAGGGCGACTGGCACCCCACCTTCGCCCAGGACGGCCAGGCCGTGTTCCGCTGGGCCACCACCGAGCTCGCCCCGCTGGCCAGGGAGGCGTGCGAGCGGGCCGGCGTCCACCCCCGAGAGCTGGCCGCGATCGTCACCCACCAGGCCAACCTGCGGATCATCGAGGCCATCGCCAGGAAACTCGACGCGCCCCAGGCCGTCGTCGCCCAGGACGTGATCGTCTCCGGCAACACCTCGGCGGCCTCCGTGCCGCTCGCGCTGTCCAAGCTGATCGAGCGCCGCGAGATCCCGACCGGGGCGCCGGTCCTGCTGTTCGCCTTCGGCGGCGGCCTCTCCTGGGCCGGCCAGGTCGTTCGCGTCCCGTGAACTCCTGACGAACGAGACGGACAGCCGACGACCCCGCCCGTCCCGGGCGGGGTCGTCGGCTGTCAGGGGGCGGCCGTCAGCCGCCGAGGTGGAACGAGCCCAGGAACCCACACCGGCCGTTGGGCTCGGCGGCCGGCGCCGCCGAGGCGCCAGGCGGCGTCCAGACGAGGCTGTCGTTGTGGACGCTCGGCTCGTCGCACCGGTCCGTGACGAATCCGAGGTCGCCGCCGACGCTGGTCCCGGCGACGGCCGGTCCGGTCACGCCGACGAGGGCCGCCACGGCCAGTGCCGCGGCGGCCGGAATGGTGTGGATGCGCATGAGCACCCCTTCCGCTTCGTGGGACCGATCCAACGCGGTCCCTCCGGGAAGAAGGGGTAACCAGGAACGACGGAACCGCCGCCCCGCGTCAGCCGGGCGGCGGTTCGGAATCACGCGAACGGCCGTCAGACCGTACGCATCGCCAGCACCACGTTGTGCCCGCCGAAGCCGAACGAGTTGTTGATCGCGGCGATGGTGCCGCCCGGCAGCTCGCGCGGCTCGTCACGGACCACGTCCGCGTCCACCTCGGGGTCGAGGTCCTCGATGTTGATCGTCGGCGGCGCGACCCGGTGGTACAGGGCAAGCGCCGTCGCGACCGTCTCGATGCCGCCGGCACCACCGAGCAGATGCCCGGTCATCGACTTGGTCGCCGAGATCGCCACGTGGTCGACCTCGTCGCCCAGCACCCGCCGCAGCGCCTTGATCTCCGCGATGTCGCCGAGCGGCGTCGAGGTGGCGTGCGCGTTCAGGTGGAACAGCTGCTCCGGCTTGAGGTCGGTGTTCTCCAGCAGGCTCTCCACCGCGGCCGCGATGCCACGACCCGAGGGCTCGGGCTGCGCGATGTGGTGGGAGTCGGCCGACAGACCCTGGCCGAGCAGCTCGCAGTAGACCCGGGCACCACGCCGCGCGGCGTGCTCGGCGGACTCCAGCACCACCACGCCGGAGCCCTCACCCAGCACGAAGCCGTCCCGGGCGGTGTCGTACGGCCGGGAGGCGCGCTCCGGCTCGTCGTTCTGCTTGGACATCGCCATCATGTTGCCGAACGCCGCGATCGGCAGCGGATGGATCGCGGCCTCCGTGCCACCGGCCACCACCACGTCGGCGCGGCCCGTGCCGATCATCTCCGCCGCGTAGCCGACGGCCTCCGCGCCGGAGGCACAGGCGCTCACCGGGGTGTGCACGCCGGCCTGCGCCCCGACCTCGAGACCGACGTTGGCCGCCGGGCTGTTGGGCATGAGCATGGGCACGGTGTGCGGGGAGACCCGCCGGGCCCCCTTCTCGCGCAGCACGTCGTACTGGTCGAGCAGCGTGGTCACGCCGCCGATGCCGGAGGCGATGACCGTGCCGAGCCTGGTCGGGTCGACCGACTCGTCCTCGCCGGCCCGAGCGGAGAAGCCCGCGTCGGCCCAGGCCTCCCGGGCGGCGAGCAGTGCGAACTGCGCGGACCTGTCGAGGCGCCGCGCCACCGGGCGGGGCAGCACGTCCGCCGGGTCGACGGCGGCCACGGCCGCCATCCGCACCGGCAGGTCGGCGGCCCACTCCTCCGTCAGGGCCCGCACGCCGGACCGGCCGGCCAGCAGACCCTCCCAGGTCGTCGCGCTGTCGCCACCCAGCGGTGTGGTCGCACCGACACCGGTGACAACCACCGTTCGATTGATCGCGTTCACGGGATTCTTACTCCGCTAGTCGGGGAAAGGTGGTGACCCGCCACCACGAGGGTGGCGACAGGCGCTGTAGCCCGGGGGTCAGCTCTGGTGGTCGAAGATGTAGCCGACGGCGTCGCCGACGGTCTTCAGGCCCTTGACGTCGTCGTCCGGGATCTTGACGCTGAAGCGCTCCTCAGCGGCGACGACCACCTCGACCATGGACAGCGAGTCGACGTCGAGGTCGTCGGTGAACGACTTCTCCACCGTCACCTCTTCGGTGGGGATGCCGGCGATCTCGTTGACGATCTCGGCGAGACCCTCGATGATCTCTTCCTTGGTGGCAGCCATTGCGGCGCTCCTTCAGTGTGTTGCGGTGGGGTACCGCGGGGTGGTGATCCGGCGGATCTGTTCGGACCATGCTTAGGGGAGGGTAACGACCGTCGCGGCGTAGACGAGACCCGCCCCGAAGCCGATGACGAGGGCGGTGTCACCGCTCTTCGCCTGCCCCGTCGCCAACATCCGCTCCATGGCGAGCGGGATGGAGGCGGCGGAGGTGTTGCCGGTTGTCTCGATGTCGCGGGCGACCGCGACATGTTCCGGCAGCTTGAGGGTTTTCACCATCGAGTCGATGATGCGCATGTTGGCCTGATGCGGAATGAAGACGTCCAGGTCCTTGGCGGTGATCCCGGCCGCGTCGAGCGCCTGCTGGGCCACCTTGGCCATCTCGAAGACGGCCCACCGGAAGACCGTCTGGCCCTCCTGGCGCAGCGCCGGGAACTTGACCTGCCCTTCGGCGTCCACCGGCAGCTCCGCGAGGTCGCCGACCCGGAAGCGGTCCCAGGGCACCGTCTGCGCGATGACGTCGGCCTTGTCGCCCTCCGAGCCCCAGACCGTGGGGCCCATCGAGGGCTCCTGCGCCGGACCCAGCACCACGGCCCCCGCGCCGTCGCCGAACAGGAAGGCCGTGGACCGGTCCTCCTTGTCGGTGAGGTCGGACAGCCGCTCCACGCCGATCACCAGCACGTGCTCGGCGCTGCCGTCGACGATCAGGCCCTTGCCGACCGTCAGCCCGTAGCCGAAGCCGGCGCAGGCCGCCGAGATGTCGAACGCGGCCGGCGTGCCGGCGCCAAGACGGTGGGCGATCACGGTCGCGACCGAGGGCGTCTGCATGAAGTGGGAGACGGTGGACACCACGACCGCGTCGACCTGCTCGGCGGTGATGCCCGCGTCCGCGATGGCCTTGCCCGAGGCGGCGATCGCCATCTCGGCCACCGTCTCGTCCTCGTCCGCCCAGTGTCGGGTCACGATTCCCGAGCGGGACCGGATCCACTCGTCGGAGGAATCGATGTACTTCAGGATCTCCTCGTTGGGCACGACCCTCGTCGGCCGATACCCGCCGACGCCCATGATGCGGGCGTAGGGCGCGCCCTTCCCGACCCTCAGTGTGGCGGACATGTCCACTGCTCCTATTCGGCGGCTTCTGCGGTGGGTGCGGACGCCGTGCGGTGGGCGGCGATCAGCTCGCGGGCCGCTGCCAGATCGTTCGGGCTCTTGATGGCCACCCGCTCCACCCCTGGGAGGTTGCGCTTGGCCAGACCAGCGAGCGTACCGCCCGGGCACAGCTCGATCAGGGCGGTGATGCCCAGCCGCTGGAACGTCTCCACACACAGGTCCCAGCGGACCGGGTTGGACACCTGGGTCACCAGGCGGCGCACGATCTCCTGGCCGTCGGCCACGACCTCGCCGTCGGCGTTCGATACGAATCGGATGCCCGGCTCCGCCGGGTTCAGTCCCTTGGCCGCCGCCCGCATCACGTCCACCGCCGGCGCCATGTGCTCCGTGTGGAAGGCGCCCGCCACCTTGAGCCCCACCACGCGGGCCTTGGCCGGCTTGTCGGCGGCCAGCGCCGCCAACTGCTCCATGGTGCCGGCCGCGACGATCTGCCCGCCGCCGTTGTTGTTGGCCGCGGTGAGGCCGAGCTTCGCGAGGTGCGCGGCGACCTCCTCCGGGTCACCGCCGAGCACCGCCGACATGCCGGTCTCGGTGACGGCGGCGGCCTCGGCCATCGCCGTGGCGCGCTGCCGCACCAGCGCGACGGTCTCCTCCTCGGTGAGGACGCCGGCGATCGCGGCGGCCGGCAGCTCACCGACGCTGTGCCCGGCGACGGCGCCCACCGAGCCGGCCGGGCCGGCGGGGTCGTCGTCGAAGAGCGCGGCCGCCGAGAGCAGCGCACCGGTCACCAGCAGGGGCTGGGCGACGGCCGTGTCGCGGATCTCCTCCGCGTCGGCCGCCGTGCCGTAGTGGACGAGGTCGAGCCCCGCGGTCTCCGACCACCCGCCGAGGCGGTCGGAGACGCCCGGGAGTTCGAGCCACGGGTTCAGGAAGCCGGGCGTCTGGGCACCCTGGCCGGGAGCGACGAGTACAAGCACCCTCTCACTCTCTCCTGGTCAGCGGGTGAACCGCCGGTGGGGGCAAGAACGAAGAACAGTCGAGGGATTTGTAGCTCCCACACAAAGCGGGGAGCCGACGGCTAGATGCCGGAATCGGCGTCCGCCAGCCGGCCGAGCATCAGCGCGACGCGCAGAGTGAAGGCCGAGCGCACGTCGGAAGGGGGCCATCCGGTGACGTCGGTCACACGTCTCAGGCGGTACCTGACCGTGTTGGGATGCACAAAAAGCATCCGCGCCGCGCCCTCCAGACTGCTCGCCTGCTCCAGGTAGACGCTCAGCGTCTCGAGCAGCGCGGACCCGGCCTCCTGCAACGGTCTGTAGATCTCCTCCACCAGCAGCCGCCGGGCCGCGGGATCCCCCGCCATGGCGCGCTCGGGCAGCAGATCGTCCGCCAGCACCGGGCGTGGCGCGTCGGGCCAGGCCGCGCAGGCCCGCAGCCCGGCCGCCGCGGCCTGCGCCGAGCGGGTCGCCGCCAGCAGGTCCCCCACCACGGGCCCGGCCACCACCGGGCCCGACGCGAACGGGCCGATCAGCGCCTTGGCCGCCTGCACCGGATCGTCGCTGCCGCCCGCGATCACCACCAGGCGCTTGCCGAGCACCCCGGTCAGCACCTGGAGCTTGGCGTACCTGGCGGCCCGCCTGATCGCCTCCACCGTCAGCTCGCTGTCGCCGTTGGGCGCGCTGCCGAGGACCACGGTCACATGCTCAGGCGTGTTCCAGCCGAGGGCGGCGGCCCGCGACACGTCGCTCTCGTCCGCCTCGCCCGACACCACCGCGTTCACCACCAGCGACTCGAGACGCGCGTCCCACGCGCCGCGGGCCTCGGCGGCCTGCGCGTACACCTGGGCCGTGGCGAAGGCGATCTCCCGGGAGTAGACCAGCAGCGCGTTCCGCAGCGTCGCCGCCCCACCGGGCGGCACCAGCTCGTCGACCGCCGACTCCACCACCTCGATGGTGGTCCGCACCAGCTCCACCGTCTGCCGCAGCGTGATCGCCCTGGTCAGCTCGCGGGGGGCGGTGCCGAAGACGTCGGTGCTGATGGCCTGCGGGGTGTCCGGGTGCCGGAACCACTCGATGAACGCCGCGATGCCGGCCTGGGCGACCAGGCCGATCCAGGAGCGGTTCTCCGGTGGCATCGCGCGATACCAGGACAGCTGCTCGTCCATCCGCGAGATCGCGGCGGCGGCCAGCTTCCCCGAGGACTGCTCGAGGCTGCGCACGGTCGCGACGTGCGCCTTCTTCTCATCGGCCTTCTCAGCTTCGGCCTTCTCATCGGCTTCGGACACGGAACCAGCCTGCCTCATTTCCCACCCGCTCATACCAGGCGGGGGGTACTGCACGGATGGATACCGTAGGCGCATGCCTCACGTCACGCGTGCCGCCGACCGCTTCCGAGGCGGCGATCCGGCCGCCGGGATCGACACCCGGCACGCCTTCTCGTTCGCGGACCACTACGACCCCGGGAACGTCCGCTTCGGCCCGCTGACCGCCTGCAACGAGGAGCGTCTGGCGCCGGGCGCCGGCTTCCCCGCCCATCCGCACCGGGATCTGGAGATCGTCAGCTGGGTGCTCTCCGGCGAGCTGACCCACGAGGACGAGGCGGGCCGCGCGACCGTCGTGCGCCCCGGCGACCTGCAACGTCTGACGGCGGGCGCCGGCGTGCGGCACGTGGAACGCAACGCCGGGCCCGAGCCGCTGCGCTTCCTCCAGATGTGGCTGATCCCCGCCGAGCCGGGCGGCGAACCGGCCTACGAGGTGGTGCGGGGGATCGCCGACGACGTCCCGTACGCGCTGCCGCGCACCCCGGCGGTGTTGCGAGTGCGACGACTCGGCGACGGCGAGTGGACCACGCTGCCTGGCGGCCGCCTCACCTACCTGCATCTGGCCGCTGGCGCGGCCGAGTTGACCGGGTCCTGGCCGGCCGTGGCGCTGACCGCGGGCGACGCGGTCCGGCTGACGGACGCCGACGGGACGACCGTACGGGCCGCCGGGGCCGCCGAGTTGCTGGTCTGGGAACTGTCCGGCTAGCCGCCGCGCCCGGCTGGGAATCGGCCGAAACCGGTACGAGGGCGGGGGAACCGACGAGTGGTCGCTCACTGTCAGTGTGGTGACGCACACTTATGACGGGGCATCACCCCGTACCTCTCACCCCCGGGAGCCGGACGTGAGCGACGACCACCACGACAACACGGACCCGCCGGCCTCGCCGCCGGCATGGGGGGAGCCGGCCGAGAGCCGACCGGCGGCGCCACCGGCACCGATACCGGCGGCACCGGCGGCGGCACCCGTGCCGTCCGAGGACGGCGCCTCGACGCCGGCGGCGGAGCCGCCGCCGGCGGCCGAGCCGCCGACCGGGCCGCGGGCCGTCGGCCCGCCTTCGGTGCCTGGAGCGCCACCGGCGGCTTCCGCCTGGGCGGCACTCGGGGCGAGCGTGGCGGCTCCGCCGCCGGTGCCGGCATCCGGGTTGCCCGCGGGCGCTGCGCCACCGCCGGTGGGCGGGGCGCCTGGGGGCGGTGTGTGGCCGGCGGTGGTGCCGCAGGCGCATCCGTACTGGTCGGGTGGGGCGGCGGCGGCTCCGCCGCCTCCGCGGCGGCCGCCGACGGCCGGGGTGCCGAGGGACGGCCGCATCGGGGGCACCGCCGCGTTGCTCAACCTCTCCGGTCTCGGCCTCGGTTACCTCTACCTGCGGCGGTGGCCGCGCGTCGCCGCCAGTCTGGCGGCCACCGCGCTGCTGCTGTGGCTGGCGCTGCCGGCCGGTGCCGAGGGCGTCTCCGGCGGGGTGGCCCTCGCCTACCTGGGGTGGGTGCTGCTCACGGCGCTCGACGCCTGGCGGCTCGGCCGGCCGCCGACCCTCGGCGGCCTCGGTGGCGCCGGCCGGGCCTGGGTGCCGCTCACCGCCGGGGCGCTGCTGCTCGCGGTGCCGCTCGGCAGCGTCGTCTGGTTCGAGGACGCCCAGCGGCGGGCCCTGGAGAGCGACCTCCAGGAGCGGTTGACCGTCGCCGATCGGCTCGTGGCCCGGGCCGCCGACGCGGCCGCCTTCGACGACGCGACGGCGGCCGACTACCACTCGGCGCTCGACGAGTACCTGGCCGTGCGCGCCGCCCACCCCGACACGGACGCGGCCGGCGAGGTGCCGGCCCGGATCGACTCGCTCTACGAGGAGGCCACCGCGCCGCGCGGCGGCGGCGAGGACAGCTGTGCCGCCCTCGACCCGCTGCGGTTCTTCCAACGGCTGCCGGACGAGCTCGACGGCACGGACGCCGAACGGCTCGCCGGCCGCGCCGGCGAGGAGCTGCCCGAGCCGCTGCACGGCTGCGGGCTCCAGCGCGCCGAGCGGCAGCAGACCGGCACCGCCCGCGAGCCGCTGACCGAGCTGCTCGAGGACCACCCGGACTCCTCGTACGCCGACGCGCTGCCCGGCGAGCTCGGCGCCCTGCAGGGCGCCGCCGCCGACGGCATCGGCGGGGACGAGCCCTGCGCGGCCCTCGACCGGCTGCGCTCGCTCAACACCCTGTTCGGGGAGCTGCCTGGCGAGGAGTTCACCGCGCTCGCCGAGGAGGGCGCGGGGCCGGTGCCCGAGGGGCTCTACCGATGCGGCACCGACCGCTTCCTGGCCGGCGAGTTCTCCGAGGCGGACGGCATGCTGGCCGAGCTGGTCGAGGGGTACCCGGACCACGGGCGCGCCGACCGGGCGGGCGACATCCTGATCGCGGCCCAGATAGCGGCCCAACTCCCGGCGGCCGGCGCCGAGCTGCCCCCGGAGCCGGGCACCGCAGGCGGGGCCGAGGTGACCCTGGAGCTCTACAACGACTCGCCCTACGCGCTGGAGTTCCTGTACACCGGCCCCGCCACCGGCACCCGCACCGTGGACGCCTGCGACGGCTGCCAGGTCTACCCGAGCGACCCGGGCGACGGCGCCTGCGCCGCCGACCGCGACTATCCGAGCACCACCCTGCGACTCCCGGCCGGCGACTACCACTTCCTGCACCGCTCGCCCGACGAGTCCACCCGCAACCTGGTCGACAGCGACGGGCTCGACGCGGACTACGTCTACACCTACTGCTCCTACGTCACCGAGGAGGACCTGGGCTGGCCGGGCCTCGAGGACCCCGGCACGGACGTCTGACGGTCGGGGGCGCGGTCCCGGCCCCGGCCTCGGCCCCGGCCTCAGTCCACCAGGCGGCCGAAGCCCAGGTCGTCGAAGCGGGCGAAGCGGGCGGGGTCGATCTCGGCGTACCGCTGGTAGATGTCGAGGGTGAGCGAGCCGTCGTTGTTGCGGCCCGAGGCGTCGGGGGAGTCCAGGTAGGAGAGGTAGGCGTAGGCGGCGTCCGCGTGGGCGCGGCCCCGCTCGCTGGCGGGGTCGACGCCGGCCGGCGGCGTCGTGGCCCGCTCCACGAGGTCGACCGCCTTCCACTCCCGGCCGCCGTCCCACTCGGTGCCCGAGATGTCGTAGGGCTGCGCGTAGTGGTTGTTCATCAGGGAACGGGTGAAGTCCGGGTCGGCCACCAGCGCCGCCGCGGCCTCCGGGCGCCGTCCCGCGACGTCGAGCAGGTCGCGGGTGCCGGTGTTCACCGGGTTCTCGCTGACCTCGTGGCGGACGTCGCTGGTCAGCGGTTCGATGGCGACCGCGGCCCTGGCCAGGTCCTCGCTGAAGGCGCGGCCGCCCGCCACCCTGGACTGCCCCATCAGGTCCCCGAAGGAGCTGAACTCGGCCACTCGCTCGAGGGACGCGCCGCGGAGTCGCGCCGCGTGGTCGTAGACGTAGGGGCCCAGGGCGTCCGGCACGGCCCCCGGGTCGCGGACCGGGTCGTGACCGCCGACGTCCGGGTTCAGCAGCATCAGCAGGCCGTCGGAGGTGAAACGCATCGCCGCGTTGCCCCAGTTGGTCAGATAGCTGCTCTCGGCGTCCGTGGTGGCGCCGGTGGTCCAGTTGGCCCGGCCGATCGCGGCCAGCGTCTCCGGGGTGAGGCGGTCGTAGAACGTCTCCAGGTACGACAGTTCGGCCTCGGTCAGCCGGCGGGCGGGGGCCGGGTGGTCCGCGTACTCGTCGTCGTAGACGCCGAGCACGACGCCCTCGACGCCGGACAGGTACCGCATCAGCAGCTCCCGGTCCGGGCCGTTCTCGCCGGCGTTCGCCAGCAGCTCCCTGAGCTGGTCGGCGGACCAGGCCGCCATGTCGTCGTTGACGAAGAGGTGGAGCGGCCCCTCCGACAGGTCGTAGCCGCGGGTGCTGAGCTCCGTGGCGAGCTCGGTCAGATGCGAGCGGTAGGAGTCGATCGCGCCCTCGATGTCGTCGGCGGCCGTGACGGCGTCGTCGGCGGCGGCGCGGAGGTGGCGTTCGCGGATCTCGGGGGCCAGGTGGTCGGGGGAGTAGGTGGGCACCCCGTCGGCCCCGGTCGACGGCGGCACCTGGCGCCAGCGGCCGTCGTACCGCACGTTGACGGTCGGCGGGGTGTCGTACTCCCAGGTCCTGGTCCGGTAGACGGCGGTGCCCAGGGCGTCCACCCAGCCGTTCCACTCGGTGGTGGCCGCCCGGAGGTGATCGAGGTACCTGTCGTCGAGCCCCTTGCCGGGCCGGCGCGCCGCCGGGCCGCCCACCAACTCGCCCGCGCCGACCGGCGGCTGGCCGCCGTCGATGACGTGCGACACGACCTCCTCGGCGACGACGGCCTCGTTCATGGCGCGGACCAGGACGTTGGTGACGCCCTCCAACTCCTCAGGGCGCAGGTCCTGTTGGGTGTCGCGGATCCGGCCCTGCCCGTCCACCAGCGACTCGCCGTCCAACTCCCCCGACTCGGCCGCCACCTGGGTGGCGCGCTCCGCGATGTTCGCCGCCGTGGCCCCCTCCTCGGCGGCCCGGGCGTAGGCGGCCGCGGTGTCCGCCATGTCGTCCGGGTCGATCTCCGCGGTGAACTCACGCCGCCGGTCCCAGGGACGCCGGCCCGCGGTGGCCTGAACGTCCTCACGTGTGAATGCCAGATCGGGCATGGTCCCCGTGCGCCCTTCGCGAAAGTGATGGTCGGCCGGACGCTAGGCCGGGACGGGGAGCAGGGCCGTTGCCGAGGGACGACGCCGAACCGACGGTTCGGTGAACAGCTCCGCCGCCCCCCGACCCCAAGTGACGTCGTGGGAACCGCGGTTGACTATCGTGCCGGTCCATGACCGACGCCGCCGGCTTCCTCGCCGAAACCCGATCCACCTACGACACCGTCGCCCGGTCCTACGACGAGGTCATCCCGCCGGTCACCGACGATCCACTGGACGTCGCGCTGCTCGGCGACTTCGCCGCCCGGATCGCCGCGGCCGGCGGAGGCCCCGTGGTGGAGGCCGGCTGCGGCACCGGCCGGATCACCGGCCACCTCGCGGCGACCGGGCTCGACGTCTCCGGCGTCGACCTGTCACCCGCCATGCTGGAGGTCGCCCGCCGAACCCACCCGACGATCCCCTTCGCCGAGGGCTCGCTGCTGGCGCTCGACCTGCCGGACGCCGGGCTCGCCGGCCTCGTCGCCTGGTACTCGATCATCCACCTGCCGCCGGAGCGGCTGCCCTCGGCGTTCGCGGAGTTCCACCGGGTGCTGCGGCCGGGCGGCTGGTTGCAGCTCGCCTTCCACGTCGGCGACCGCCGGCACCACAGGACCGAGGGCTACGGCCACCGCGACATCTCGCTCGACATCTACTGGCTCCCCGTCGAGCGGATCGCCGCGCTGCTCGCCGCCGCCGGGTTCGTGCCGGAGACCGAGATCGTGCGGGACCTCTCGGCCCGGGTCCCGCAGGCCCGCCTGCTCGCCACCAAGCCCCTGGAGGACGCGCCCTAGGTGTATTGCCCTGTGAGGTTGGGGACGCGGCTGGCGGGTGGTTGGCCTGCGAGTGCGGTGTGTCCGCGGTGGTGATTGTAGGTGTGGAGCCA
>NZ_BAAGPR010000049.1:0-55430 GCF_054783955.1 Streptomyces mayteni
TGAGGAGCCGCGGCCCGCGGGGCCGCGGGTGCCGGCGTGGCCGGCGCGGCGGTGGCGGCCGAGGGCCCGCTCACGTCGGCCTTGGTGGCCTTGGCCGGCGCCGCACCGTCAGTGCCAGGCCGGTAGTCGGCGAAAAAGTCCCACCAGGCACGGTCGACGGAGTTCGGGTCCTGGAGGTACTGCTGGTAGATCTCGTCGACGAGCCATTCGTTTGCACCGAAGCCGGCGGCAGGGTTCTTCTCTGCTGCTTGGTCGGTGTCGACGCTGGGGGTGTTCGGAGACTGTGGCGACACGGCGGCAACCGCCCTCTTCCGCTTCGCAAGGTGATTGGACAGCGGAAAACAAGGCTACGCCCCCGGGGCCGATCAGCGCAGTCCTGGCAGCTCAGACGTGGCCTACGCCACATTCCGAAGGGGGTTTCAGGGGCTGAATCCCCGGGAACGGCACCAAGTTCAGCTCAAAGAGGCAACGAAAAGGCAATGCCTGACCGCGACGACGCGGCGGCCGGCCGGACCCCTGGCCCGAGCTGCGTCGATCCCGGCGCGCGGCGCCCGGAGAACACGGGCAGCCGCCAGCGCCGGAGCAACCGGCGGAGCGATTCCAGACCGACCTTACGTCAACTGTTTGCCTTCGCGTTACCTGGAATGGTGAGCCGGATGCGACAACCGCGTCTCGATTCGGCCACGGCGATGGTCCCGCCGTGCAGATCCACCGCCCACCGGGCGATGGCGAGACCGAGCCCGGTGCCACCGTCGTGCGGGGTGACCCCGTCGATGGTGCCCCGGCCGAAGCGCTCGAAGACCAGCTCGCGCTGCTCGGGCGGGATGCCGGGGCCCTCGTCGAGCACCTCGATGACCAGGCCGCCCGGCAGCTGCCCTGGGCGGGCCACCACCGTGACCTGTCCGCCGTGCGGGCTGTGCTTCACGGCGTTGTCCACCAGGTTGGTGACCACCTGGTCGAGCCGCTCGCGATCCGCGTAGGCCCGCAGGGCCACCGGAGTGACGTCCAGCCGCAGCCGCACGTCGGTCCTGCCGTTGCCGCGCTTCTGTGCCACCGACGCGTCGCCGAGCACCGCCGAGAGATACGGCTCCACCTGGAAGAACCCGGCCTGTAGCGGCACCACGCCGTTCTCGAGACGCGACAGGTCGAGCAGCTGCTCCACCAGACGCCCGAGCCGCTCCGTCTGCCGCAGCGCGGTCGCCATGGTCCGCGGATCCGCCTCGGAGACGCCGTCCACCACGTTCTCCAGCACGGCGCGCAGCCCCGCGATGGGGGTGCGCAGCTCGTGGGAGACGTTGGCGACCAGCTCCTTGCGGTGCCGGTCGGCGGCCTGGAGGTCGGCGGCCATCCGGTTGAAGGCGTGCGCCAGGTCACCCAGCTCGTCCCGCCGGCTGACCGCGACCCGCCGGCCGTACTCGCCGCGCGCCATGGCCCGCGACGCGGACGTCATCTCCAGCACCGGCGTCGCCAGGCTGTGCGCCACGAACTGCGTGACCAGCAGCGAGGCGATGATCGCGAAGACGGCGATCAGCTGGAGCCCCACGTCCGAGCGGTAGGCCACCAGGATTATCAGGGTCGTGATGGTGACCGAGATGGTCACCAGCCAGCCGAGCGCCGCCTTCACGGAGCGCATCGGGTCGATCGGGCGCATCAGCCGCCAGACGGCGGGCCAGACCCGACGCCAGACCGGACCCCTGACCAGCTCTGACAGGGCGGACACCCGGCTCAGAGCTCGGACCCGCCCTGGCCCCTGGCCGCCGGTTCGCCCGCGAATCCTGGCGGGGTCTCCAGCGCGTAGCCGACGCCGTGCACCGTGCGGATCCGCTCGGCGCCGATCTTCCGGCGCAGCGCCTTGACGTGGCTGTCCACCGTGCGGGTGCCGGAGGCGTCCGCCCAGTCCCAGACCTCGGCCAGCAGCTGCTCGCGGGTGAGGACCGCGCGCGGCGAGCGGGCCAGGCACATCAGCAGGTCGAACTCGGTCGGTGTCAGGTGGATGTCCTTGCCGGCCGCGCGGACCCGCCGCTGGGTGCGGTCGATCTCCAGGTCGCCCAGGCGCACGCTCCCTGGCCTGGGCGTGGTGGCGGCGACCGCGGCCCGCTCGATGCGGCGGAGCAGCACGTGGGATCTCGCGACCAGCTCGCGCATCGAGAACGGCTTGGTCATGTAGTCGTCGGCGCCGACCCCGAGGCCGACGAGCATGTCGGTCTCGTCGTCTCTCGCGGTGAGCATCAGCACCGGCACCGGACGCTGGGCCTGGACCCGCCGGCAGACCTCGAGGCCGTCGAAGCCGGGCAGCATCACGTCGAGGATGAGGAGGTCGGGGTGCCAGGCGGCGGCGGTCTCCACGGCCGCCGGGCCGTCCGCCGCGGTCTGCACGAGGAAGCCCTCGGCGCGGAGCCTGGCGGCGATCGCCTCGACGATCGTCGGGTCGTCCTCGACCACCAGCACGCGGCGCTGTGCGCCCGGCGTGGTGGCCGTGGGGGTGTGGTGCCCGGCGCGTTCGGGTTCGGCGGCGGTGTGGCCGCCGAGGCCGTTGAGTTTGTGTGTCTTCTCCTGATGGGTGTGGTCCATCGGCTGAGTCCTGGTGTCCGTCTGATTCATCTATCCCGCCCCCGGGATCGTGGGTGCCAGTCGGCTGGCCGTGCTCTTTGCTGAGTTCTTCGCTGTGTACGGAGGTGCGTTCTTCGCGGTGTGCTTCGAAGTCATGTGGTGGACCACGCTCGGGGCGGTCCGTGGCTGTGCTGATTGCACAGAGCCTGTGAAGGTGCTGGTAAGCACTGGGCAGCAGCGTAGAGCGGATTGGAAGGCCCCGGCTACGCGGACTGACTGGCGAGATGATGGCTGGCGAGAAACAGCACGTCGGGAACGCCTCGGGCAACGGGCACTTCTCTGGTGCCAACTCCGGTGAATCCGGCCTTCCGCAGATTCTCCACGAAACGCTCGGAACCCCGCGCCGACCAGACCGCCAGGATCCCGCCGGGGCGCAGCGCGGCGCGGCAGGCCGCGAGGCCGGCGGGGGAGTAGAGGCCCTCGTTGTCCTCGGTGACCGTCCAGTCGGGGCCGTTGTCCACGTCCAGGCAGAGCGCGTCGTACCCGGCCTCGACCTCGTGGAGGTGGGCGAGCAGGTCGCCGTGGACCAGGCGCACCCTGGGGTCGGCCAGCGCGGCGGCGGTCAACTCGCCGAGCGGTCCTGCCCGGTGCCAGTCGATGATCGCGGACTCCCGCTCCAGCACCGTGATGCCGCCCCAGCCCGGCTCGGCCGCCGCGGCGACCAGCGAGAACCCGACGCCGAGGCCGCCGATCAGCACCTCGGGCGACGCCGTCGGCGTCGGTCGCGTCGCCGGCGGTCCTTCGGCCAGGGCCGCGAACGCCTCGGTGACGAGCAGCCGTTCCGAGCGGCCGTCCGAGGTGTCCATCAGGAAGCAGCCGTTGGCGATGATCTGGAGCAGCGCGCCGTGGCGGCGCAACACCACCTCGCCGTACGGCCCCTCGCCGCGGGCGAGGACGACGGGACGGTCGTCCTCCGCCGGGGCGGCGGAGTGGGGGAACGGAGCGGAGGCCATGCGCCCATCATCGCGCATGGCCTCGATTCGCTCGTTCGCGGTCCTTCGCTCCCCGCGGCGGTCAGCCGTTGGCGAGCGCCTGGAGCCGGTCGATGGCGCCGTTGAACACGTTGTGGTCGCCCACGGTCGGACCGGTGGAGGTGTACTGCCAGAAGGTGTAGAAGCCCCAGCCGGCCGGCAGGGTGCCGGGCGACGACGCGTAGCGGGCGACCCACAGCGGGTTGGTGGACCCGAAGGCGGCGGAGTTGCCGGTGCAGGTGGTCCACCAGCTGGTGGAGGTGTAGATCACGGCGTCGCGGCCGGTGCGGGCCCGGTAGGTGTTGGCGAAGTCCCGGATCCAGTTGACCATGGCGGACTGGCTCAGCCCGTAGCAGGTGGCGCCGTAGGGGTTGTACTCCATGTCGACCACGCCCGGCAGGGTCCTGCCGTCCCTGGACCAGCCGCCGCCGTGGTCGGCGAAGTAGTTGGCCTGGGCCGCGCCGCTCGAGGTGTTGGGCGTCGCGAAGTGGTAGGCGCCGCGGATCATGCCCACGTTGTAGGAGCCGTTGTACTGCTGGGCGAAGTACGGGTTCTGGTACGTGGTGCCCTCGGTCGCCTTCACGTAGGCGAAGCGGTTGCCGGCGTTCCAGAGGGTGCTCCAGGCGACGTTGCCCTGGTGGCTGGAGACGTCGACGCCCTCGACGGTGGCGAGCGGCGTGACGATCTCGTCCGCGGTGACGCGGGCGCCGCCCTCGTGGCGGCGGATCTCGGAACCCAGCGAGGCCGAGCCGAACGCGGGGGTGTCGTCGGCGCGGTGGTCGGCCGCGGTCGCGGTGTTCGGGGTGGCGATCAGCAGCGCCAGGGTGGCGAAGACCGTGCCGATCAGGGCGGGGATGCCGCGCCGGCGGACGCCGGGTCGCGGTCGTGCCTTACCGGAACCAAACATGGTCGGGCCTTTCGAGCCTGTGTGGGGGGATGAGCCTGCGGCTCGGCGCGCTCACATGGTGTGATCACGTCAAACGTGAAGGTAATGCGCGTGCCTGGTGAGGCGGAAGAGGGAGCCCGGCCTGCCGTTGGTCTACCCCGGTGGCGATCGCGAACGGGTCTGCCCCCGAGGTTGGTCCGACCACAACTTTCACGCCTGAAAGTCGGATCTACGCGCGGAGCGCGCCGCCCGACCCCCCGTCGGGCGGCGGTTCAGAGCTCCGCGAGCACCACCGACGCGTCGTCATGGGTCTTGCCGCGCGGGTGCTTCGCACCCTCCGGGTCGGCGGCCTCCGCCGCCCGCACCTCGTCGATGGCGGCCTGCGGCCCCTCGGCGATCAGCGACGCGAACAGGTCGGGCCAGCCGCCGAACCCGAACGTGTCGACCCAGCGGCCGAGCCCGTCGCTGAGCGCCACCAGCGAGCGCACCTCGGCCCGCGGCCGGGTGCCGGCGACGGCCAGCGCCGCCACCGCGGGATCGGCGGCCGCCGTGAAGAAGCCGCCAGGCGTGTTCCGCCGGCTCTCGACGAACGCCGCCCGCTCCTCCCGCGGCAACCGGCGGGCGGCCGGCCGGAGATCGTCGAGCCGCGTGTCAAGTACCGGGTGGACCGCGCCCTCCTGGCTCTCGATCAGCAGCACGGAATCGGAAAGCACCAGGTACTCGACGGTGTCGACCCCCCAGCGGGCGCAGACCACGGTGGCCTGCGGGGTGCGCTGGTGAGAAAGGTCACACGTGCCGCGGTGCGCGTCGGCCGTCCGCGCGACGGCCTCGGCCAGGCAGGCGGCGGGCGTCATCTCCGGCCGGCTGGCCAACAGTTCGAGCAGGGCCCCGCCGAGCCGCGCGGAGAACCATGCGACGCTGTGCCGACAGCCGACCGGTTCCGGTGGGGCCGTCACCCCGTCGAGCAACACCAACGCCCCGCCCTCGCCCGAGGCGGGCGTTGCCGCCGCCGCGAAGTCCTCGTTGGGCAGACCCTGGGTGCCTGGTTCGGTGGCCGACTGGATGCGCATGGCGACCAGTCTGCCGTAGGGTGGGATATGTCAGCGATTGTGTGGATAACAGTGGGTAGTTGACACGCGGACAGTGGATCTTGCCAGGAGTCGCGGCGGAATTCCAGTCGAATCCGGCCTGGCGGCAGGCCGGGTTCTGACATCGGCTTGTCCGCCAACTCCCCGGTGAGGTTCACTCCTTCGGGTGGCCGGTCGGGCGACACCGCTCTCCTGCCATGTCGGCGCTGGCAACGTTCGGTGCCTCAGTGACGAGAATGCGAGCACAGGTGCGGAAGAACACACTGCACGACCCCGCCGATCCGTCCCCTTCCGCTCCGTCAGGTTCCCGGACCCGGGCGGCGCGCAGGCGGGCGAGAGTGCGGACGCGGCTGGTGTTCGGCGTGCTCCTCACCGGTGTCGCGGTGCTCGGCGCCGCCTCCCCCGCCGTGCTCGGCGTGATGCAGGACTACGACTCGGCCCGGCTGCTGCACGAGCGCTCCCGGGTCGCCGAGGACGCCGTCGCCCTCGCCCACCTCGTGGCCGACGAACGTGACGCCCTGGTCGCCGCCGTCGCCGCCGGCAACCCCGCGGCGGCCCGCGGCGAGGAGGAGCTGGCCCACGTCGACACGGCCGCCGCCGAGCTGAGCGGCGGCCTCGACCAGCCCGCGCGGGCCGCGCTCGCCGGCCTGCCGGCCGCCCGCGAGTTCGCCCACTCGGAAGAGGCGACCGCCGCCGGCACCTTCGACGCCTACACCGTCATCGTCGAGGCCCTCGACGGCTTCCTGCGGACCACCGTCCTCGACACGCCGGACGAGGCCCGCGAGCCGTCCGCCGAGGCCCTCCCCTACCTGGCCCGCGCCGTCGACGCCTCGTCCGCCACCCGGGGGCTGCTGCTCGCGGCGCTCGCCGGCCCCGGCGAGCAGCGGGAGCTGACCACCCTGGCCCAGCGGCAGCGGGTCCGCGAGGACGCCGCCCTGGCCGACTTCAACGCCACCGCCGGCACCCCCGCGGTCGGCGCCTACGAGCACGCGCTCACCGGCGGCGAGGGCGAGGCCGCCGCCGGGCTGCTCCTCGTCCTCACCGACGCGCCCGTCCTGTCGCCGGAGGACCACGCGCTCGACGAGAGCGCCGTCCACGCCTCGCTGCTCGAACGCACCAGGCTCCAGCGCGGCGTGCTCACCACCCTCGCCGACGAGCACACCGACCAGGTCAGGGCGCTGCGCGACGCCGAGCTGATGAACCTCCAGCTCACCGGCGTCATCGTCCTCGTCGCGCTCGGCCTCGCCATCGGCGTGAGCATCCAGACCGCGCGCTCGCTGACCCGACCGCTGGCCGCCGTCCGGATCGGCACCGGCCGGGTCGCCGCCGACCCCACCGGGCAGGAGCCCGTCAGGTACTCGGGGCGGAACGACGAGTTCGCCGAGGTCGTCGCCTCCGTCAACGCGCTGCACTCCCGCGCCCTCAGCCTGCACCAGCACGCCACCGAGGCCGCCAAGCAGGCCGCCGAGATCGCCCAGGACACCGGCGGGCTGCGCGCCGAGCGCGACCGGCTCCTCACCGAGCAGAACGAGCTGCACGCCCGCCTCGCCGCCCTGCACGGCGCCGTGCACGGCATGTTCGCGCACCACGCCCAGCGCCTGCTGATCCTCACCGGCGAGCAACTCGCCGTCATCGAGGGCCTGGAGTCCCAGGAGGCCGACCCGGACCGGCTCGCGGTGCTCTTCACCGTCGACCACCTGGCCGCCAGGATGCGCAGGCACGGCGAGAACCTGCTGCTCCTCGCCGGCGCCGAGCCGCCACGCCAACTCGGCGAGCCCATGCCGCTGATCGACGTGGCCCGCGCCGCCGTCAGCGAGATAGAGCGGTACGAGCTGGTGGAGACGGCCCCCGCGCCGCCACCGGTGTGGGTCACCGGCTTCGTCGCCCGCGACCTCAGCCACCTGCTCGCCGAACTGCTCGACAACGCCACCGCCTACTCGCCGGCCGGCGCCCGGGTCAGGCTCACCGGCCGCTGGGCGGACGGCGAGCTGCTGATGACCGTCGAGGACGAGGGCCAGGGCCTGACCCCCGAGCGGCTGGCCGAACTCAACGCCAGGATCGCCGACCCGGTGACCCCGCCGCCGGGCGCCGGCTCGGCACCGGGGCCCGACGGCGGCATCGGCATGGGCCTCTACACGGTCGCCAGGCTGGCCGCCAGGCACGGGCTGCGCTGCTGGCTGCGGCACCGGCCGACCGGCGGCACGGTGGCCGAGGTCGCCGTACCTGCCGTCCTGGTCGAGGAGGGCACCGAGCCCTACCCGACGCACGACGCCGGGTACCAGCAGGCCGCCCCCGCGCGGGACCCGCTGCCCGTCCGCGACCCGGCCGGCACCGGTCCCGTGCCCATCCCCGACCCGCGCACCGCCGAGCACGTGCGCACCGCGGAGCACGCCGAGCACGCCCGCACGGCCGACACCGCACCCCGCTTCCAGCCGCAGCCCCCGCCGCCACACGCCATCACGGACAGCGGCCTCCCGCGGCGCACCAGGGGCGTGACCACGCCCTACGACGATACCGGCGGCGGCCGTCCGGCCGTCGACCCCGAGGAGCTGCGCCGTCGGCTCGGCGGCTTCCAGCGTGGCGCGCGCGACGGCCACCGGGACGCCGCCCAGGCCCGTGGCGGCTACCCGAACGACTTCCGCGACTCCGCAGCGACCGGAGAGGAGATGCCGTCATGACCTCGCAGATCCAGGTCCCGCCCGGCGCCAGCCGCAGTGGAGGGCAGGACCTGCGCTGGATGCTCACCCGTCTGGTGGAGGAGGTGCCGGGGGCCGTGTCGGTCGCGGTCGTCTCGGCCGACGGCCTGCCCCTGCTGTCCTCCGAGCCACCCGAGGACCCCAACGCGGGCCCCGGGCGCCGGCGTCGGTCCCTCACCGGCCCGTTGGGCGCCGCGGCCGACCTGGCCACGGTCGTCTCCGGGCTCGGCAGCCTCACCAACGGCGCCGCCGCGCTGATGGAGGGCGGCCAGGTGAAGCAGACCCTGGTGGCCATGGCCGGGGGCAACCTGCTGGTCATGGCCATCAGCGACGGCTCGCTGCTCGGCGTCTTCACCGAACCCGAGGCCGACATGGGCGCGGTGACGTACCACATGGCGCTGTTCGTCGGCCGGGCCGGACACCTGCTCACCCCGGAACTCCGGGCCGAACTGCGGCAGGCGACGCCCAGGCCGCACTGACGGTTGACCCTCACACCGGTGTGAGGGTCTAGGGTCCGTGGCTATGGAGCTGCACGCCGTCCTTCCCGACGCCGACCCCCATAGCCTGACCGTTCTCGCCCAGGAGGCGGAGCGGTTGGGCTACGGCGGCGTCTGGCTGCCCGACCACCTGCTGCCGCCGGTGGCCTACGGCCCGGTCTACGGCGGCGTCGACGACCCCCTGATCACCCTCGCCGCGGTGGCGGCCGTCACCAGCCGGCTGACGCTCGGCACCTCGGTGCTCGTGCTGCCGCTGCGGAACCCGTTCGTGGTCGCGAAGCAGGCCGCGAGCCTCGCCCGCCTCTCGCGCGGCCGGTTCGTGCTGGGGGTGGGCGCGGGCTGGGAGCGCCACGAGTTCGACGCCACCGGCTCCGACTACCGGACCAGGGGCGCCCGCACCACGTCGGCCCTCCGGCTCGTCCGCCACCTCCACACCACGGGCGGCGCGCCGTTCGACGACCCGCACTACGGCTTCGCCGGCGGCGTCTTCGCGCCGGTGCCTGAGCGGCCCGTGCCGCTGCTGGTAGGCGGCGTCTCGGACCCCGCGTTGCGGCGGGCCGCCGAGACGGCCGACTGGTGGCAGGCGGTCCGCCTCGACCCGGCCGCCTTCGCGGCCCACGTGGCCCGGCTGCGGTCCATGACCGACCGGCCGATCGGGGTCGCCAACCGGGCCGACTGGGGCGACGGGCAGCCGGTCGCCGAGATCGTCGAGGAACTCGCCGCCAACGAGGCCGCCGGCGCGGACCAGGTCGCGGTGTCCCTCATCCCCACCTTCGCCGGTCTCGCCCCGGCCCTCGGCCGCCTCCGCCAACTGGCCGCCGAGCCGTCACTGACCCCCTACCTGGCGCCTCCGGCGCGGGTCTAGCGAGGCCGCGGGAGCGGGTTTCGCGGACCGCGCGGGTTGTGGGGCAGCGGTGCGGGCCGGGCTGCGGCCGGCCACCGCGCGGCTCCGCCGGGTCAGGCGGATTCCGGCGCGGGCCCGGGTGACGCCGATGGCCAGGGCCGGGGGCCCGTCGGCCCGGCACGGGTTCCGCAGGCGAGTCCCTGCCGGGGCTGGGCGAGGCCCCGTTTCCGTCCAAGGGGCCGGCCGGGGGCGGTTCCGGCATCCGCTCAGACGGAGACCCGGGCTCGGCCCTCGCTCTCGCGCGTGGGTTGCGGTGCTGGCGATGCGGGCGCGGCCGTGGCTGGCCGCCGCCTGCGGCTCCGCCGGGGCAGACGGGCCCCGGGCGGAGGTTCGGCTCTCTCGGGTGGGTGGCGGCGCTGGCCGCCGGCGGCGCCTCCGATTCGGGTTCGCCCTGCGGCACGGCCGAGTCGGGCGGGTTCCGACCTCGGGGCGTTCCGGCTCACGCGTCGGTACCCGGTACCGGGTACCGACTCCCGTTCCGGCGTCGGCTCCGCGGGATTCCGGCGCCGAGGCGGCAGGCAGGCGCCGGCGTTGCCCCGGCACGGGGCGCGCTTTTCGGATACCGGTTCCGAGGGGGGCCGGCTCAGGCGCCGGGCTCGGGCCCGGCTTCCCGAGCTGCCCCCGGCACGGGTTCCGGCACCGGCGCGGCCGGTACGGCGTCAGGCACCGGGGGCGGCGGTGCCTCCGGCGAGGGGGTTGGCTCCGGCGTGACCTCGGGGGCCGGTTCCCGGGACGCCCCCGGCCAGGGATCCGGCCCGGGGCCCGCCTCGGCTTCCTGGCGGCGGGTGAGTTCGGTCAGTTCGTCGGGGGAGAGGCCGGCCAGCAGGCCGGCCACCTCGTCGAGGCGGCGGTGGACGTCGTCCCGGCGGCGGCGTTCCTCGTCGGCCGCCGCCTGTTCGGCGTCCAACGCGGCGCGGGCCGCCGTGGCCAGTTCGTCGGCCGCGCGTTCGCCGGTGCCCAGCCGGTCGATCTCGGCCGCCTCGGCGGCCGCGACCCGCGCCGCCACCGTCTGGTCGTGGAGCGCCCGCCCCGGGTCCTCGCCGAGCAACATGCTGAGCGCGGCGGGCAGTTGGAGCCCGCCGCCGCGGTACTGGGCGCGGGCCACCGCGCCCGCCGCGTCGCGGGCCGCGGTCAGCTCGGTGCGGGTCGCGGCCAGCCGGTCCTGGACGCGGCGGGTCTCCTCCCGCCGCTCGGCCAGCCGGTCGGCCGCCTCGTGGTACGCCTCGGTCGCCCGCCCGGTCTCCTGGTACAGGGTGCGCAGCTCGGCGAGCAGTGCTGGAATGGACTCGGCCGTATCGGCCCCGGCCGGGCCCGCGGCCAGAGTGGTCGTGGTCGTGGTCAGGGCCACGACGGCCAGGGCCGCCGCCGGCCACCCGCGTCGTCGGGTCACGGTCCCCGAAAAGCGCATGGGCGTACCTCCGTCGTGCTCGCGCGCGTCTCCGCACGCATGGTGTGCACGAACCGGGGCGTCGCGCCCGCCGGGCGGGTGCGAACGGGTGGTCAGTCCCCGGCGTCCGGGTCATAGACGTAGCTCCAGCCGCGCGGCAGCCGCAGCAGCCGGGTGTACCCGGTCGGGGTGAGCCGGTAGACGTAGACCCGGTCGGGCTGCACGTCGTCGCCCGGCACCGGCACCCGGTAGACGGCGGGCGGCTTGCCGGTCGGGCCCACCAGCACCGGAAGCACCCGGCCGTCGAGCGGGCCGCCGACGAAGGGCGTGCGTTCGCTGCGCATCCGTGCCGCTCGCCTACATGCCCGCGGGCGTCATCATCGCGATGGTCCGTTCGAAGAGCCGGTCGATCCGGCCGCCCGGCTCCTCGAACTCGGCCGCGGCGCGCAGGAAGCGCGCGGTGGTCTTGTCCCGCCCCGCGGTGACCACCAGCTGGGCGACGAACTGGTCGACCAGCCAGTCCCGGAGCTCGTCGAGCGGCTGTTCCTTGTCCTCGTCGAGCCAGATCAGCGAGGCGGCCTCCACCGTGGTGATCCAGGTGCGCACCACGAGCCGCAGCGGCGCGCTCGGCTCCGGCACCCGCATGTGCCGCAGCACCTGGGTGGCCGCGGCCCGCCGCACCCGGTCCACGATGGCCGTGGTGCGGTTGGTCTCCACCACGCTGCCGCCCTTGAGCAGCGCGGTGAAGCCCTCGCCGTGCTGGTCCACGAAGGCCAGGTAGCGGTCGAGACCGGCCGCCAGACGGAGGCTCAGCGCGCCCGACTCCGTTACGGCGAAGCAGAGTTCGAGCTGGTCGGCGGCGCTGATCAGCGCCGCCTCGTACAACTGCTGCTTGCCGCCGGGAAAGTAGCGGTAGACCAGCGGCCTGGAGACCCCGGCCTCGCGGGCGACGTCGTCCAGCGAGACCTCCTCCGGCACGCTGCGGGCGAACAACGCCTGCGCCGTGGCGATCAGCTGGCCACGGCGCTCCTCCACGCTCAGTCTGCGGTAGGCCGGACCGGGCGGGACAGGACGGCTGCTCATGCCCCGAAGCGTAACGGTCCTGGCCGGTCCGAGGGGGAACCGGAGCGTCACTGTCCGGATAACCTCGGGCCCTGGCTGCCTCATCCGTGACCGCCGCTGGCCCGATTCACGCCACTTGTTCACTTCACGGCCACGGGTATCGGAGCCGCCGGTAACCACGTGACGGTGTGCTGTGTGGCTATGACGCGTGTGTCGAGGACGCGGCGACGGAGGGAACTGCGGACCCGGCGGCCGGCCGGGTGGCGGATCCTGACCGGCTGGCTGCCGCGCTGGAGCACCATCCGCGGCCGGGTGGCGATCGTCCTTGCCGTGCCCACCTGCCTGCTGCTCGTCCTCACCGGGGTCGCCGTGGCCGACCGGGCCGAGGACTGGTCGGCGGCCAGGGAGAGCGGGGAACGGGTCCAGGTCGCCCTGGACGTGCAGAACCTCGTCCGCGAGCTGCAGCGTGAACACGGCCTCACCAGCGGCCTGCTCGGCGGCGCCGGCCGCTACCGGCCCGAACTGGCCGATACCCGCCGCCGGGTGGACGCGATCCACGCCGAACTCCAGCGCCGAGTGGATCGGACCTTCGAGGAGAACCCAGCGCCGGCGTTCGAGGAGGCGCTCGGCTCGCTCGACCAACTCCCCAGCATCCGGGAGCGGGTGGACGACGAGTCGATCGACCGCGACGAGGCGCTCGGCTTCTTCGCCACCGCCATGGCCGAGCTCAACGACGCCCAGCTGGCCGAGGGTTCGCCCCACGGCGACCAGCGGCTCAGCGACGGGCTCGCCGCGCTCCAGGCGCTGGCCGGCGCCACCGAGGCGCTGGCCGAGGAACGCGGCCTGATGAACGGCGTGTTCGTGGCGGGGCGGTTCGCCGACGGGCAGTACCTGGAGTTCGCCGGCACCCGGGCCGCCCGCGACTCCGCGGTGCGCACCTACGAGCAGCTGGCCACCGGCCCCCAACGGGCCGCGCTCGACACGGCGTTCGAGACCGACGAGGCCGGGCAGGTCGCTGCCTTCGAGCGGCTGGCCGACGGCGGCGCCGACGGTTCGCCGCTCGACGCCACGGCCGACGACTGGTGGACCGCCAGCACCGCGCTCACCGACGGGCTGCACGAGGCGCAGCGGCTGGTGGGCGAGGACGTCACCGAGCGCGCCGACCAACTGAGCGCCGACGCCACCCGGCAGCTCGCCGGCTTCGTCGCCCTCGGCCTGCTGATCCTCGGCGTGGCCGTCGCCCTGGCGATCCTGGCCGCCCGCTCCATCGCCAGGCCGCTCGACGAGCTGACCCGGCAGGCCGAGTCCGTCGCCGGCCACCGGCTCCCCGAGACCGTCCGCTCCATCCAGGAGGCCGAGCCCGAGGAGGCCGAGCAGCTGCTGCCGCCCGAACCCGACCCGGCGCTGGCCAGGGGCGCCGAGGAGGTCACCCGGCTGGCCGCGGCCCTGCACGACGTGGAGCGCACCGCCGTCGGCCTGGCCGCCCAGCAGACGGTGCTGCGCCGCAACGGCACCGAGTCGCTGGCCAACCTGGGCCACCGCAACCAGGGCCTGGTGCGCCGTCAGCTGCGGCTGATCACCGCGCTGGAGAGCAAGGAGCTCGACCCGGACGCGCTCGGCGACCTGTTCGAGCTCGACCATCTGGCCACCCGCATGCGGCGGAACGCCGACTCGCTGCTGATCCTGACCGGTCAGCAGCTGCCGCCCCGGGTCTGGACGGGCACCGCGGAGATCGCCGAGGTGGTCCACTCGGCCGTCTCGGAGGTGGAGGACTACCGCCGGGTCACGCTGGTGGAGGCCGAGCCCTGCTCGGTGCACGGCGGGGCCTTCTACGAACTCTCGCACCTGCTCGCCGAGTTGATCGAGAACGCGCTCACCGCCTCGCCGCCGGCCCGCCCGGTCGAGGTCTACGGCTGGTGGGACGGCGCCGAGTACTGCCTGGCCATCGTGGACCGCGGCAACGGCATGACCGAGGAGGAGCTGGACCTCGCCAACGCCCGGCTGCGCGGCGAGGACTCGTTCCTGGTGGCGCCCACCCGCTTCCTCGGCCACTTCGTCGTCGGCACCATCGCCGCCCGCCTCGGCGTCCAGGTCGAGGTCCGGCACACCCAGAGCGCTCCGACCACGGCGGCCGCCCGCGGCGCCGGCGTCTCCGCCTACGTGGCGCTGCCGCCCCGTCTCGTGCACCCGCGCGCCGGCGGCCAGGCCGAGCACGCCGAGCTCCCCTCGGCCTCCGCCGGGCGGATCCCCCAGCCGCCGGCGCGGATGATCAGCGGCGGCTGAGCCGCTGACGTTCCGTCAGCAGAGGTGGTTGATCTGGAGGACCGTCATGGTCTTGAAGCGGTGTCCGGCGAGCACCACCGCGAACGCCTGCTCGGTCACCACCATCCGCATCACCGGGTCGTCGTGCCCGTAGGGCTCGGTGGCACGCAACGGATCCTCACAGGCCCCGGCCATCCTCAACGTGAGACGCTCGCTGACGTCCGGCGGCAGGGCGTCGTGGACGGCCTCCACCGCTGGGTCGTACCTGAGGCGGTAGGTCACGTCCATGTGGGTCCTCGCGGCGGCGGATGGTGGTGCCTCCCGGCGTGAGCCGGGGGAGTGTCGTCCTGGCGGTCCTGGCGCGTGTCATGCAGCGTAGCTGATCTGGGGCGGAGCGTGACCTGATAGTCCGACCACGGCCCGTGCCGACCGGGGACGACCCGGGCGGCTCACGGAGGAAGTCCTCGACACCGACGCCGACTTCACGATATATCCAGTCAACCGCCGCCCGGTTGCCGGGCCGGGCGCGGCCCGGGGCCCTTCCGGCCTGGACCTTTTCGCGATTCCCCCGGAAGGCGGAATGAACCAACGGCTCCTTCCCGACGTGAATACATTGGGCGCACTCGACCCGGCCGTCGGCCGGCGGTCGTGAAGGAGCTGACGAGATGGACCGCGGTATCCAGGAGGAGCAGCCGGGACCGCCCGAAGTGGGCAGCATGGTCCGGGACGTCGGACGCGGCAGGATCGGTCGCGTCATGGCACTCGACGGTGAGCGCGTCTGGCTCCGCCCCCCGGCGGGTGGCCGCGAGTGGACGGCGCTGCCGTGCGACGTCCGCCCGGTGAGCCTCAGCGAGTCCCTGAGCCCGCTGGTCGCCGAGGTCAACCGTCGCTCGTCCGGCACCCGTTGACGGTCCGTGGCGGGTTCGGCGGGTTCGGCGGGTTCGGCGGGTTCGGCGGGTTCGGCGGGTTCAGCGGGTGAGGTGTCGCCCGCCCGCCACGGAGAGGATCTCGCCGTTCGCGTGGCCGTTGGCGGCCGAGCCGAGATAGGCCACCGCGGAGGCCACGTCCTCGGGGGTGCAGATCCGGCCGGTGGGCGTCTTCGCCCCCTCCGCGTCGACGGCGCGCTGGCCGAGCCAGTCGGCCGTGAGCGCCCGCGGGGTGCGGGTGAACCCGGGGCGGACGACGTTGGTGAGCACACCCTGCGGGGCCTCCCTGACCAGGCCCTGTCCGGGCGATCTTCTTCGGGCCCGCGACGCCAGCTACGGCACCTCGCCGCGTTACCGAATCGCGCGAATACGGCCAAGTATGAGCTGCGATCCGGCGCCTTGCGCGAAGCGAATGGGGGCACCTCCCGGACGAAGTCTGGGGGAGCACCGCATCTGACGCCGCGGGCTGATCCTTGAAGGCCGCCCGGACAGGGCCTCGCACCCTGGCCGCCGTCTCCAGCGCGCCCTTGGCGGCCGGGTAGCCGAGTGACGCCGGTATCGGCTGCTCGACCACGTCGGACGAGACCAGCACCACCCGGCCCCAACCGGCCCGCCGCATCCCGGGCAGCACCGCCTCGACCAGCGCGAGCGTGCCGGCCACGTTGGCGGTGAGCGCCGCGGCGAGCGCCTCCGGGCTCTCGGGGCCGAGTTCCGGCCAGGCCACCGCGTTGCCGACCAGCACCGCGACCGGGCCCAACTCCCACTCGACGGCCCGCACCGCCGCGTCGATCGACGCCGGGTCGCGCTGGTCGATCCGCACCGCGAGGGCCCGGCCGCCCGCCGCGGTGACGTGCTCGACGACCTCTGCGGCCCGCGCCTGCGCGCGATGCCAGCCCACCGCGACCAGCGCGACCCGACCGTTCAACCCCAGATCCATGATCCGTCCTCCAGCGATGCGTATAGTCGGCTATCTGTTAGCCGACTATGCATAGGTGGGATCGGGGCGTGGAAGCCAGTGAGGTCAGACGCGTCAACCGGGCGCTGAACAAGATGAGCCAGCTCTACCGGGCGGCCAAGGCGCGCCGACTCGCGGCCCTCGGGCTGCATCCGGGCCAGGACGTGCTGCTCTGGGTCCTGGCCCAGGAGCCGGCCGGCATGACCGTCTCCCAACTGGCCGCCCGCCTCGGGATCGAGCAGCCGACCGCGACCCGCAGCCTGGCCCGCCTGGAGTCCGGCGGCTGGTTCCGCCGCGAGCCCGTCCCCACCGACCGCCGTCAGGTGCGCGTCGTCGTCACCGAGGCCGGGCACCGGCTGCTCCCCGACATCGAGCGTGCCTGGGCCGAGTTGGCCGAGCTGACCATGGGCGCCGTCGAGCCGGCGCGGCGCGAGCTCGCCATCGCCGCCCTCGAGGAGGCCAACGAGCGGCTGCGCGAACTCGTCGGCGAGGAGCCGCTGACCCAGGGATGACCGCTGGCGGGCGGCGGTGGCAGCCTCGTGGTGCTGCCCAGGCTGCTCGGGCCCGGCCACTGGGCCGCCGAACCGGAGCTCGGCTACCGGCTGCTCAGGGCCGCCTGGGGCCGCGGCTACGCGACCGAGGGCGCGCGGGCCCTCGTCGCGAACCGCGAGGTCGCGTACGCCCTCACCCGCGAGGAACGGGAAGGCGCCCGGGGCTGTGACCCGGGCGCCGGACGTGCTTCGATGGCCGGATGATGTCTACCGACCGGGTGCTCGCCTTCGCGGCCATGTCGTTCCTGCTGATCGTCGTGCCGGGTCCGAGCGTGCTCTTCGTCATCGGCCGGGCGCTGGCCCACGGCCGCCGCATCGCGCTGACCTCGGTGCTCGGCAACACGCTCGGCGCCTACACGCTGGTGCTCGCCGTGGCCCTCGGTGTCGGCTCCGTCGTCGAGCGCTCGGTCCTCGTCTTCACGGCCCTGAAGCTGGCCGGCGCCGCCTACCTCGTCTACCTCGGCGTCCGGGCGGTGCGCGAACGCCGCTCGCTGCGCGCCGAGTTCGCCGGGGACGGCGGCGGCGACGCCGCCGGATCGCACGGCCTGCGCACCCTCTGGGAGGGGTATCTGGTCGGGGTCGCCAACCCCAAGACCATCGTCTTCTTCGCCGCCGTGCTGCCGCAGTTCGTCGACCGCGAGCACGGTCATGTGGTGCTCCAGATGCTGCTGCTCGGCCTGGTGTTCAACGTCATCGCGGTGGCCTCCGACAGCGTCTGGGGCCTGGTCGCCGCCGGCGCCCGCGGCTGGTTCGCCCGTTCCCCGCGCCGGCTGTCCATGATCGGCGGCGTGGGCGGCCTCACCATGATCGGCCTCGGTGTCACGGTGGCCGCCACCGGCCGCTCGGAGTGACGCGGGTTTCTCGGGCCACCAGAGTGCCTCCGTGCGTCCCCCGTGCCTCCCCGTGAGCCAGCCGTGCGCCAGCCAAGGCCGACCAACGACCGCAAGACCGGGGTCCCGGACGGCATGACGTGGTGTCATGGAGACGTCGCGAACGCGACGCCCGCGTAGGACTGTTGTGCGAGCCAGGCGATCGAGCGAGAGTGAAGTTGTTCCCATGGACCCCATGGACGAGGAGCCGTTGTCCGACTGGGCGGACCGGCGCAGCCGGCGCCGCGCCGACCGCTACCGTGTCGTGACGCTCACCCCAGGGCCGGCCTCGGGCAGCCACGTGGACCCGCAGGCCCCTCGTCTGGTGAGCCGCTGGAACGGCTACGAGTGGGAGGCGGTCGCCGTCGTCGCCAACCTGGCCGAGGCCAAGCGGATCCTCTACCCGGAAACCGCCGGCACCGACCCGATGCCGGCGGTGCCGCAGGCGATCAGCCGACGCGCCACGCGGAAGCGCGGCGACGGGAGTTGAGCGCGTGACCCGCCACCGGGACCGGGAGGCGCCGACCGTGCGCGAGCTCGCCGAGCAGGCGCTGTCCTCCGTGGAGCGCGGCTACGACCTGCTCGCCCCGAAGTTCGACCTGACCTCGTACCGGACACCTGACCCGGTGCTCGACGCGCTCACCGAGGCGCTGCGGCCGTACGGCCCGTTCGCCAGCGCCCTCGACGTCTGCTGCGGCACCGGCGCCGGCATCGGCGTGCTCCGGCGGGCCGGCGCGGCGCACGTCGTCGGCGTCGACTTCAGCGCCGGCATGCTCGACCAGGCCCGCGCCGCCTTCCCCGAAGGGGTGGAACTGGTGCGCGCCGACGCCCGCGCGCTGCCGTTCGCGCCCGCCACGTTCGATCTGGCCATCAGCCTCGGCGCGTTCGGCCACTTCCTGCCCCGCGAACGCCCCGCGCTCTTCGCCGGCATCCGCGCCACGCTCGGCCCCGGCGGCCGGTTCGTCTTCCCGATGGCCGCGCCGCCCCGCGTCGGATCCCTGCCCTACTGGGCCCTGTGGGGCTTCGACGCCGCCATGCGGCTGCGGAACGCGGTCTGGCGGCCCCCGTTCGTGATGTACTACCGCACCTTCCGACTACCCGACGTGCGCCGCGAGTTGACCGCCGCCGGCTTCACCGTCCGGATCGAGCCGCTGCCGACCCTGGGCCGCCGCGCCGACGGCACGGTGCGCTGCGCGCTGGTGGTCGCCGAGACGGGCGGGGAGACGCCGGCCTGAACGGCCGTCAGGTGGGCGGCAGTAGCCCCCTCCGCAGGGCCACCACGACGGCGTGGGTGCGGTCGCTGACATCCAACTTGGCGAAGACCCTCAGCAGATGGGTTTTCACGGTGGCCTCCGTGATGAACAGCCGCCTGCCGATCTCGGCGTTGTTGAGCCCGTCGGCCACCCCGCGGAGCACCTCGGTCTCCCGCGCGGTGAGGCTCACCGGCGCGGGCTCCCGCATCCTGGCCACCAGCCGCTGTGCCACCCGGGGCGCGAGCACCGTCTCGCCCCGGGAGGCCGCGTGGATGGCGTCGACCAGCTGCTCGCGGCTGGCGTCCTTCAGCAGGTAGCCCGTGGCGCCGGCCTCCACCGCGCGCTCGATGTCGGCGTCGGTGTCGTAGGTGGTCAGGATCAGCACCCGGGTGCGCCAGGGGCCCGTGACGATCTCCGCCGTGGCGGTCACCCCGTCCAGGACCGGCATCCGCAGGTCGAGCAGTGCCACGTCGGGTTCGACCCTCCGCACCAACTCGACGGCGGCCCGCCCGTTCTCCGCCTCGCCGACGATCTCGATGGTGGGCTCCGAGGACAGCAGGGCCACCAGGCCGGCCCGCATCACGGTGTGATCGTCGACCACGACGATCCGGAGCACGGCTGCCGTCATCTCACACCTGACCGTTCAAGGGCTCGCCGCGGGGAGCAGCGAGGGGAACATCGACGGGAGCGTCGAGGGGAAGGCTGGCCGACACCCGGGTGCCGTCGCCGACGGAGCTGGTGACGGTGAGCACACCGCCGAGCTCGGCGAGGCGCCGGCGCATGCCGTCCAGGCCGAAGCCGTGCGCCTCGGCGACGACGAAGCCGCGCCCGTCATCGGTGATCTCCAACTCCACCCCGTTCGGCCGCCGGCTGAGAACGACGCCGACCGTGGACGCCGCCGCGTGCTTGCGTACGTTGGCCAGAGACTCCTGGGTACAGCGCAGCAGCGCGATCCGGGTCGGTTGGTCGCACTCGACGTCCGGCAGCTCCGCCTCCACGACCAGGCCGGTGTCCTGGTGGAACCGGTCCAGCGTGCGGCGCAGGGTCTGGGCCACGGTGCCGGGCGCCACCCCGCCGCTCGGGGCCGAACCGACCAGGACCCGGGCCTCGGCGAGGTTCTCGCGGGCGGTCCGCTCGATCGACAGCAATTGCCTTCCGCTGCGCCCGGCGTCGGCCGCCAGGCCGGTGCGGGCCGCTTCGGCCAGCACGATGATGGACGCGAAGCCCTGCGCCAGGGTGTCGTGGATCTCGCGGGCCAGCCGTTCACGCTCCTCCGCCGCGCCCTGTCGCTTGAGCGCCTCCGCCAGCCGCCCCTGGGTCTCCGCCAACTCCGCCCGCAGCCGCGCGCGTTCGGCGGCCAGCGCCACCGCCTTCGGTGTCAGCATGGCGATCAGGACGCCGACCGCGTAGACCCCGAGGGAGGAGACGGAGTTGGTGGCCAGCACGTCGGCCGTCCAGCCGAGCCGGACGGCGGCGCCGAGCGTGATCGCCACGGCGCCGAGAGCACCGAGAACGACGGCCCGCCGCGGGCTCCTGGACAGGACGGTGAACTGCGGCAGCATCACGAAGTAGAGGACGCCGAAGCCGTCCCGCAGGGCGGAGAGTCCGAACAGCGCGAGGATCAGCACCACCAGGTAGCGCTCCGGGGTGAGCGCCGGGTTGCCGAGCCGCCCGCGCACCGCCGTGCGGGCCAGCGCGAGCACGGCCATCAGCGCGAGCGACCCGTAGCGCTGGCCGGTGGGGACGTCCCCCACCAGCGTGAGCAGCGCGAGCAGGGCGAGCAGCGCCCAGGAGAAGACATCCCACCAGTGGAGTGCCCACATCCAGATCGGGTCGCCGCGCCGTGGCCGTCGCCTCATGTCCCTCAGCCTACGGACTCGTGAGCGGCCAGGACCCGGGGCCGCCCGGCCGAGGCCCGCCGTGGGCGCCGCGGCCACCAGGCGCGGTCGCCGAGGAGCAGCAGGATCGAAGGCAGCACCATCATCCGGACCACCAGGGCGTCGAGCAGCACGGCCAGCGCCAGACAGAAGCCCATCTGCTTCATCTCCGTGAGGTGCAGGGCGACGAAGGCGGCGAAGACGGTGACCATCACCACGGCCGCGCTGGTGACCACCTTGGCGGAGCGGGAGATGCCGTCGATCACGGCCTCGCGGGCCGTCATCCCGCTGTCCAGGGCCTCCTTGACGCGGCTGATCACGAACACCTGGTAGTCCATCGACAGGCCGAAGAGGATCACGAAGAGGAACAGCGGCACCCGGGAGGCGATGGCGCCCAGCGAGTCGAAGTCGAGCAGCCCCTCGGCCCAGGTGCCCTGGAAGACCAGGACCAGGGCGCCGAGCGCGGAGGCGGCCGACAGCAGGTTGAGCAGGACGCTGATCAGGCCGATGACGACCGAGCGGAACGCCATCCACGTCATGCCGAACGTCAGCAGCAGCAGGGCGCCCACCATCAGCGGCAGCTTGGCGCGCTCGTCGGCCACGTAGTCCTGGCCGCGCGCGACGTCGCCGCTGACGGCCGTCCGCACGTCGGGCAGCGCGCCGACCGTGGCCGGGATGTGGTCCTGACGGAGGTGGGCGAGCGAGGCGATGGCCTCCTGGGCCGGCGCGGGGTGCGGGACGGCCAGTTCCAGGACGCTGGTCCGCCCGTCGTCCGAGGTACGCGGCACGGACGCGATCCCCTGGGCGAACAGCGGGTCGGCCTGGGCGCGGTCGCGCAGCTCGATCAGCGCCTGCCGCACCTCGTCGGCGCGTTCCGGGTCCTCGGTGTGGACCACGACCTCGTGCCTGACCAGGAGTTCGGGAAAGGCGGCGGTCAGCCGGTCGTAGACCTGCATGGCGGGGATGTCGCGGGAGAAGGTGTCCTTGCCCGGGTCGACGAGCCGCATGCCGAGCGCGGGGGCCGCGAGGCCGAGCATCACGAGGACCGACAGACACAGCGTGGCCACCGGGCGCCGGCGGGCGGGCCGGAGCAGCGCCTCGAAGACTCGGCCGTTCTCGGACTTCGCCGGCTTCTCGGTAGCCGGCCGGCCGCACCTGACTCGGCGGGCCGCCTTCCTGGCCGCCCGACGCTCGGACCTGCGGCCGATCGTCACCAGCAGCGCGGGCAGCGCCGTCAGGGAGCTGCACATGGCGACCACCACCACCAGGATGGTGCCCGTGGCGAGGGAGGAGAAGATGACGTCGGTGGCCAGGTAGAGGGTCGCGGTGGAGACGATCACGGCCAGCCCGGAGACCACGATGGCCCGGCCCGCGGTCGCCGAGGCCAACTCGACGATGGCCTCGGAGCTGAGCCGGCCGCCGGCCCGGTCCCGTTCCTCGCGCTCCCGCTTCATGTAGAAGAGGGCGTAGTCGACGCCGACCGCCAAGCCGATCAGCAGGATCATGTTGGTGCCGACCCCGGCGTCCGGGAACAGGTGCGAGGCCACCATGGACAGGCCGAGGGCGGCGGTTATCGAGGAGAGCGCGAGCAGCAGCGGGACGCCGGCCATCATGACCGAGCCGAAGACCACCAGCAGCGTGACGAGGGTGACCGGCAGCGAGATCCGCTCCGACAGGGCGAGGTCCTCCCCGCGCTGGTCGTTGACCCCCTTGCTGATGGCGGGCGAGCCGGTCTCCTCGATGACCAGGTCCGGGTACGCGGCGGCCACCAGCGAGGTCTGCTCCAGCAGCGGGGCGACGTGCTGTCTCCCCTCGAGCTCCGGCCCTTCGAGGACGACGGCGACCCGCAGCATCCGGCCGTCCCGGGAGAGCACGGGGTCGGCCACGTTCTCGACCTCGGGCAGCGCCCGCATCCGCGCGGTGACGTCCTCGGCCGCGACGCGGGCCGCCGCCTCGTCCAGGGGGCCGGACTCGGCATAGATCATGACGTGCTCGGTCGGCTCACGCTCGAGACCGACCTCGGCGGCCATGGCCTCGGCCCGGCCGGCCTCGCCGACCCAGAAGTCCTCGGTGCCGGCCTGGTTGGTGCCGACCGCGAGGCCGGCGGCCAGGCACAGTACGACGCACCCGAGCCAGCCGGCGACGGCACGCCACGGATGCCGGGCGCTCCAGCGCGCCACACGAACAGGGAGGTTTCTCATACCGACGATGCTGGTCGTCGCGGCCCTCCAGGCGGCAGGCCCGACCGGTCGACCCGCGTGTCAACCGATCGGTTGACACGCAGGTCGACCGGTCCACGGCGGCAGGCTTCGAGCAGCGCGCCGTGGACGAGGGCGGCCCTGGCCGGAGCGGGCACGTAACGGACAACCCCGCCCTATGCTGGCCGGTGCGCCGGCTTCACCGTCCGGATCGAGCCGCTCCCGACCCTCGGCCGCCGCGCCGACGGCACCGTGCGCTGCGCGCTGGTGGCGGCCGGGGCCTGAGGGCGCCGCCAGGACGCGGTCACTCGCAGTAGACCCGCACCGTGGCGCTGGGGTCGTCGATGTCGACGTCGATGTCGCCGAGTTGGTCGATGAGGTCCTCGATGTGCTGCGGCTTGAGCTCCTTGAGGTCGACCGGCACGCCCACCCTGTCCAGCTCCGCGTTGACCTTGGTCAGCGCCTGCGGCGGGATCAGCGTGGTCAGCCGGACCCCGGCGCGCAGCAGCTGGAGCGGGACCCGGACGTTGATCCGGCTCGGCCCGTCGTCGAACTCGTCCAGCGAGTTCACCACCACCCGCAGGTACTTGGGGCGGGACTTCGAGCGGGGCGCGGCTCCGGGCGGCGCCTTCGGCTGTTCCCGTTCGAGGGCGTCGATCAGCGACTCCGCCTCGTCCGCGGTGATCCTGCCCTCGGCCAGCAGCTGCAGGATCTGGCGGCGCTGCTCGTTCATCGGTGCGCTCCCTCTCGGATCGTTCGAACTCATCTGACGCTGATCAGGAAGGCCATCCGGCCGTCCTCGATCTCGAACCGGGTGCCGGGCAGCGCCCACAGCACCCGCCCGGCGCCGCGCAGCGCGCCGAGCGGGCTCACCCGGGTGGCGAGGCAGGCGATCACCCCGCCCAGCACGGCGAGCACCAGCAGCGGCGAGAGCAGCAGCGCCGCCGGCAGCACCGGGACGAACAACCGCCGCCAGCGGCCGTCGGACCGGCGCCAGCGCGCCGTCACCAACTGCGGGATCACCGCGACCGCTCCAGCTCGGTCAGCGCCTCCTGGGCGCTGATCTCCCCCCGCCGCAGGCGGTCGATGACGTCGGCGCCGGACGGAGCCGGGTCGGTGTCGACGAAGTCGAGCTGCTCGGCGATCCGGTTCAGCCGGGACTTGATCGTCGGGTAGCTCACCCCGAAGATCCGCTCCATCTCCTTGATCGAGCCGTGCGCCCGCACGAACGCCGCGACGAACACCTGGTCGTCGACGCCGAGCCGAGCCAGCTGCGGCGGCTCGAACTCCCCCTCGATCGCGACACCGCTCTCGGCGAGGCGGACCCGCTCGACCACGAACGGCCGTCCCTGCGTCAGGTCCGTCAGTTCCTGCCAGTCCACCCTCGGCTTCCTCCCGCTCGCCCACGCGCCTGCCGTTTATTTGTACCTTGATTTTCTTAAGCCAGCAACGTGGGGGCCTTAATTTTTTCAATCCCAGGCTTCGGGTGTCACTCCCCGGATCGCGGAAGGTGGCTCCTGGCCTCCTCGTAGCCGCCGCTGCCGGCGGACTCGGCGGGGCCGTAGACCAGGTGGAGCACGCCGGTGGCGAAGGCGCGGGACGAGAGCAGCCGCAGCGGCAGCGTCGTGTCCGCCTCCTCGAACAGCCGCATGCCGTGCCGCACCGCGATCGGGTGCACGAAGAGGTGCAGCTCGTCCAGCAGCCCGTGTGCCAGCAGCTGGCGGACGATCGAGACCGAGCCGCTGAGGGCGATGTCGCCGCCCGGCTCGTTTCTCAGGGCGGTGACGGCCTCGACGAAGTCGCCCTCCAGCCGCTCGGAGTTGCGCCAGCTGAACTCCAGTCGCTGCCGCGACACCACGACCTTGCGGACGTCGCCGAGCCGCCGCGCGAAGTCGGCGTCCTCGCCGCCGGCCGCCTCGCGCTCCGGCCAGGCCCCGGCGAAGCTGTCGTAGGTCTTCCGGCCGAGGAGCACCGTCTCGGCCGCGCCGAGCGTCGCGCCGACGGCGGCGCCCATCTCGTCGTCGAAGTACGGGAAGTGCCACTGGTCGGGGGCCTCGACGACCCCGTCGAGCGAGACGAACAGGCCGGCGCTGGTCTTCCGCATGGTGATCTCCTGGCTGGATGGTCGGTTGGTCGCTTCGCCTCTGGGGACCGCGGCCGGCCGGAGAACTCATCGGTGGTCGAGGGCGCGGCGGCTTCGCCCGTCACCGGCCGGAGCGGTCGGCGCCGCGTCGCGCGGGGTGGGTTGACATGTAATTGACAGGCTGGCCTGATGGGGTTTGGGAGCGCTCCCGCACATTCGGAGTCCCACGGGACGGACCCCCGCGAGGAGTAGCCAGTGAAACTTCGTACGCGCTTAGGCGCCCTGGTATCGGCCGCGTTCGCGGCCCTGTTGGCGTTGGGGCCGGCCGCCCAGGCCGGTGCCGACGCCGTCGACGCGCAGGCCGTCGGCCTGCGGATCAGCAACGGCCGGCTGGTGGAGTCGACCGGCAACGACTTCGTGATGCGCGGGGTGAACCACGCGCACACCTGGTTCAGGACCCAGACCGGTTCGTTCGCGAACATCAAGCGGCTCGGCGCCAACACGGTGCGCGTGGTGCTGTCCACCGGCGACCGGTGGACGCGCAACGACGCCGCCGACGTGACCAACGTGATCAACCTCTGCAAGAGCAACCGGATGATCTGCGTGCTGGAGGCGCACGACACCACCGGGTACGGCGAGCAGTCGGGCGCCGTCTCGCTCAGCCGCGCCGTGGACTACTGGATCAGCGTGCAGAGCGCGCTCGCCGGCCAGGAGAACTACGTCGTCCTCAACATCGGCAACGAGCCCTACGGCAACAACAACGCCGGCGCCTGGACGGCCGACACCAGGAGCGCGATCAGCCGGCTGCGCGACGCCGGCTTCGACCACACGCTGATGGTGGACGCGCCGAACTGGGGCCAGGACTGGTCGGGGACGATGCGGTCCAACGCCCAGGCGGTGTTCAACTCGGACCCGGACCGCAACACGCTGTTCTCGGTGCACATGTACGGCGTGTACGACACGGCCGCCGAGGTGCGGGACTACCTCAACGCCTTCGTCAACGCCCGACTCCCCATCGTGGTGGGCGAGTTCGGGCACAACCACTCGGACGGCAACCCGGACGAGGACGCCATCATGGCGACCGCGCAGCAGTTGGGGGTCGGCTATCTGGGCTGGTCGTGGTCGGGGAACAGCGGCGGGGTCGAGTACCTGGACCTGGTCACCAACTTCAACGCCGGCCAGCTGACCTCGTGGGGGCAGCGGCTCTTCAACGGGGCCAACGGGATCGCCGCCACCTCCCGCGAGGCCGACATCTACTGAGGCCGGCCGGGCAGTTCGCCGCACCGCCGTTCCAGGGCGGCGCGGCGGACTTCCGGGGCGCCCGGGAACGGTGGCGCGGTTGACTTCACGTCGACATGAAGCGACACCGTGGCCGGCATGTCCAAGCAGAGCTCCAGAACGACGGCACAGCCGGACGAGACCGCGGAACTGATCGCCAGGCTCGACGAGGTGGACGCGCTGCCGGCCGCCCGCGCGCTGCGGGCCCGCGGCCACGAACTGCTCGACCTCACGCCCGGCTCGGTGGTCGCCGACGTCGGCTGCGGCAGCGGTCTCGCCGTCGGCGAGCTGGCCGAACGAGGTGCCGCCGCCGTCGGGTTCGACGTCGACGAGCGGATGCTGGCGGCCGCCAGGGCGCGCCGCCCCGACGCCGACCTGCGGCGCGGGGAAGCGGGCGCGCTGCCGTTCGCCGACGGCGCGTTGGCCGGCTACCGCGCCGAGCGGCTGCTGCACGCGCTCCCCGAGCCGGCGCGCGCGGTGCGCGAGGCGCGCCGGGTGCTGGCGCCCGGCGGCCGGATCGTGCTGGTGGGGCAGGACTGGGAGGCGCTGGTGATCGACGCGGCGGACCCCGCGGTGACCCGGCGCGTCGTCCAGGCCAGGGCGGCGACCATCCCCAGCCCGTGCGCCGCCCGCGCGCACCGGCGGCTGCTGCTCGACGCCGGCTTCCGGCTGGTGGCGGTCGAGGCGCACACCCCGCTGTTCACCGGGCAGGGCGCGCTGCCGCTGCTGACCGGGCTGGTCACGGCGGCCCTGGCGAGCGGCGCTGTCGACCCCGCCGAGGCCCACGGCTGGCTGGCCGACCAGCGCGAACGGGCGGCCGCCGACCGGCTGTTGATGGCGGTGCCGCACTTCCTGGCGGCTGGCGTGCGGGACTGAACGGCCGGGGGGCGGTCTCGTCAGGGCGCGGTGGGTGGGCCTTCGAGCCCCGGCAGCAGGCCGCGGACCGCCTCGCGCTGCGCCGGGCCCATGGCCTCGGCGAGGGCGCACGTGACGGTGTCGGCGAGGGCGGTCGACGCCTCGTCGAGCAGCCGCCGGCCCTTCTCCGTGAGCACGACCTCGACGCCACGCCGGTCGCCGCAGACCGACCGCCGGCCGACCAGGCCGGCGTGCTGGAGGCAGGCGATCTGGTAGGTGAGCCGGGTCTTCGGCCGGCCGAGGGCCTCGGCGATCCGGGTCATCCGGAGGGCGCCCTCCGGCTGGTCGGCCAGCAGACAGAGCACCAGGAACTCGTCGTGCGAGACGTTGAGCCTGGCCTTCACCACAGAGCGCAGCCGTTGTTCGACGGCGCCGGTCGCGGCGAGCAGCAGCATCCAGGCCCGGAGCTCGGTGCGCAACGCGCCGCACGCGCCGCCGGGTTCGGCGCCTTCCGGCAGGTCGGCGGCGTGCTCGTCGGGTGAGGCCATGGCCTCCAGTCTATGTGGGACCAGGATTCTTCCGCCGTCGGTTGTCCAAAAATGGAGAAGTTGCTACCGTGGCCCCCGCCTCACTCATCCAAATTTGTACGATCAAATTTGTGCGATCACCTCTCTGGAGCGAGCCCATGACCGTCGCCGTCCGAACCGGAACGTGGCAACTCGACCCGGCCGCCTCCCGCGTGGGCATCAGCCACCGCACGATGTGGGGCCTGGTCAACGTCAAGGGCGCCTTCGCCACCGTCGGCGGGCGCGGCGAGGTCACGGCGGACGGCTCGGCCGCCGGCGTCGTCACCCTGGACGCGGCCTCGCTCGACACCGGGCACGCCAAGCGGGACGAGCACCTGCGGTCGGCCGACTTCTTCGACGCCGAGCAGCACCCCGAGATCACCCTCGCCGTCGACGGCGCCGAGCGCACCGGCGACGACACGGTGCGGGCCACCGGGCAGCTCACCGTGCGCGGCGTCTCCCGGCCGATCACCGTGACGGCCACCCTCGCCGACGTGGCCGACGACGCGCTCACGCTGAACACCGAGTTCATCGTGGACCGTGGCGAGTTCGGGATGGTCTGGAACCAGCTCGGCATGATGCGCGGCCTCACCACGGTGACGGCCGCCCTCCGCTTCACCCGCGCCGCCGGCTGACGTCCGGCGTCGGTGCGGGCGGGCCTCAGCGCCGCTGCTGCCCGCCGTGGTCCGCGGTGACCCGCTCCACGGTGCGGTTGATGTCCGAGGGGGCGACGATGCCGACCGGGTGCCCCTCGTCGTCCAGCACCAGCAGCCGGTGCTCGGGGCCCGGCGTCATCCTGGTGACCGCCTCGGAGAGCGGCTCGTCCGGGCGGCTCACCTGGGTCTGGTCGAGCGGCAGCATGATCTCGCCGACCGTGATCCGCCGCTGGTCGTCCTGGCCCACCCGCTCGGCCCGGTCCATGGTCAGCAGCCCCACCGCGTGGTGGTCGTCGCGCTCCGCCTCGCCGTTCCCGTCGTCCCTGGTGACCGGGAACGCCGAGTGCCGGCCGGCCCGCGCCTCCCCGGAGAGGAAGTCGCCGACCGTCTCCCTGGACGGCACCGTCACCGGGTCGCGGGTCATGGTGTCCCGGACCGCGACGCCGGACAGCAGCTCCCGCAGCCTGGCCTGGCGGCCCTCCTCCGTGGCCGCCAGGACCAGGAACCAGCCGATCAGCGCCAGCCAGAGCGCCGAGAACGCGGCGCTCCAGATGAACGCCCAGATCCCGAAGCCGACCAGCAGCCAACCGAAGACCTGCCCGGCCCGCGCCGCGCCGGTCGTCGCCCGCAGCCGGTCGCCGGTGCGCCACCACAGGAACGAGCGGAGCAGCCGGCCGCCGTCCAGCGGTGCGGCCGGGATCACGTTGAACACGGCGAGCAGCAGGTTGATGGTGGCCAGCCAGGCCGCCGACTCGACGAGCAGCCCGGAGGCCCCGGCCACGTGGAACAGCCACGTCAGCACCACGAAGAGGCCACCGAGCAGCAGGCTGACCAGCGGCCCGACCCCGGCGATCCGCCACTCGGCGCCCGGCGTCGGCGCCTCGGACCGCATCCGCGTCGCCCCGCCGAGCAGCCACAGCACGATGTCCTCCACCTCGACACCGTTGCGCTTGGCCACGACGGCGTGCGCCAGCTCGTGCGCGAGCAGCGACGCGAAGAAGACCAGCGCCGTCCCGATGCCCACCAGGGTGTACAACACCCAGCCGCGCCCCGGGTAGTCGTGCGGCAGCCGACCGGCGGCCAGCACGGCGGCGATCAGCGCGAAGATGACCAGGACGCTCCAGTTGACGCCGATCCGGACACCGGCGATCCGCCCCAGCATGAAGGTCGCGCGCACGGGTCACCACCTCGCCTCGGCCCGCTGTCAGTGCCCACGGTGAGACTGACCGGCGCCGAGTACCCCGCGCCGGCCGAACCATTCCCGTTCGCCCCGTCCTGCCGAAGTCCTGCCGAAACGGGGCGGACGCGGCAGACTGGACGCATGGCTCGGCCGAACGAGGAGGTCGAGGCGCTGCTCCAGGAGTACGCCGACCTCCTCGCCATCAGCGGCGGCGACGCGTTCAAGCAGCGCGCCTACGAGCGGGCCGCGCGCGCGATCGGCGGCTACCCGCAGGACGTCTCCCGGCTGGACGCCAAGGCCCTCAAGGGGATCCCGGGCGTCGGCAAGTCCATCGCCGACAAGATCGCCGAGTATCTGAGCACCGGCCACGTCGCCGCGATCGACGAGCGGCGGTCGACGGTGCCGCCCGGCGTCCGCGAGCTGATGACCATCCCGACGCTCGGCCCCAAGCGGGCGATGCTGCTCTACCGCGAACTCGACGTGGCCTCCGTCGACGACCTCGTCACCGCCGTGCACGAGGACCGGCTCAGCGAGCTCAAGGGCTTCGGCCCCAAGGCGGCCGACAACATCCTGCACGGCGTGGAGCTGATGCGGGCCGCCGGCGGCCGGATCCTGCTCGGCGAGGCGCTGCGGATCGCCGAGGAGACGGTCGCCGGCCTCGTCGCCGCGACCGGCGTCGAACGGTGCGAGTACGCGGGCTCGGTGCGGCGGATGAAGGAGACCATCGGCGACATCGACGTGCTGGTCGCCGCCCGGGACGAGGACGCCGAGGCCATCATGCGGGCCTTCACCGAACTGCCGGGCACGGCCGAGATCATCGTGCACGGCCGGAAGAAGACGTCGGTGCGCACCGCCAAGGGCCTCCAGATCGACCTGCGGGTGCTGCCGCCGGTGTCCTGGGGCGCCGGACTCCAGTACTTCACCGGCGCCCAGCCGCACAACATCCGCACCCGGTCGATCGCGGTGCGGAAGGGGCTCAAGCTCTCCGAGTACGGGATCTTCGACGCCGAGACGGGGGAGCAACTGGACGCCAGTACCGAGGAGGAGGTCTACGGCCGCCTCGACCTGCCGTGGATCCCGCCCACCCTGCGCGAGGACCGCGGCGAGGTGGACGCGGCGCAGCGGGGCGAACTCCCGGACCTGGTGACGCGGGACGACATCCGCGGCGACCTGCACACCCACACCGACCTGACGGACGGCCTCGCCACCCTGGAGCAGATGGTCGAGGCCGCGGCGGCGCGCGGTTACGCGTACTACGCCGTCACGGACCACGCGCCCGAGCTGAAGATGCAGCGGATGACGAGCGAGAAGATGCTCGCCCAACGCGACCGGGTCCGGGCCCTCGCCGACCGCTACGGGCGCCGGCTCCGGCTGCTGCACGGCACGGAACTCAACATCGACCCGGAGGGCGGGGTGGACTGGCCGGCCGACTTCCTGGCCGGCTTCGACGTCTGCGTCGCCTCCGTCCACTCCCACTTCGGCCTCGACCGCGCCGCCCAGACCCGGCGGCTGATCACGGCCATCGAGAACCCGCACGTCAACATCATCGGCCACCCGACGACGCGGAAGCTGGGCAAGCGTGCCGGCATCGACGTCGACCTGGACGCCGTCTTCGCGGCCTGCGCCCGCACCGGCACGGCCGTCGAGGTCAACGGCCACCCGGAGCGGCTCGACCTCCGCGACGAACACATCCTGCTGGCGCGCCGCCACGGGGTGCGCTTCGCGATCGACAGCGACGCGCACGCGGTCTCGGAACTCGGCCACCTGCGGTTCGGGGTGGCGACGGCGCAGCGGGGGTGGTTGACGGCGGACGAGGTCATCAACACGTGGCCGCTGACGCGACTGCGGAAGTTCCTGCGAGGCCCCGGCCGACGCTGACGGGTTTTTTCCCCCTGTTCGCGCCGTATCCGCCTGTCGGTTGGGCCGGCGGGCAACCTCCGGGGGGTCTCGGCGGTCCAACCAGGCGGCCTTCGCCCGCCTCAGTAGGAGGACACATGCCCGCTCGCCGGCTCCTTGTCATGGTTTTCAGTGCGGCCTCTGCCTTGGCCGCCGCCCTCACCGTCTCCGACGTCGCCCCGATCCTCATCGGCGGCGTTCTGATCGGGGCCTGAGCTTCCCAAGCTCCGAGCGCGAGTTCGATTCTCGTCGCCCGCTCCAACGGTTAAGGCCCAGGTCAGGGACATGATCCCGAACCTGGGCCGTTGTGTTGTCCAGACGGAGTCACCGCGCACGTGCCAAATCGCCCGGCAGTGGGTCAGTTCGGCTCCCCATCCGCGGGCAGCCGAAGCGGTTCGTGGTGATGCCACAACAGGTGTTTGTCGTCATGACGCAGTTCCGCGTCGCCCCACTCGAGGCGTACCACACCCCGTTCAATCGAACAGGCGTAGGCGAGGAGAACCAGCCTGGTGTCCGGGCTGATCCGGAGAAGATCCCGGTGAACCTCGGCCTCCTGAAGCTCCTCCAGCCCCAGATCCAACTCCGCCTGCACAGGCTCCGGGCCATGCCGGCGAATCAGGTCGGCCCGGAACCCTGTCGCGCGGCGGAGATGCGCCTCCGTCACGGGCACGTCCTTCTTCGCATATCGGAGGGGGTAGAGGAGATAGCCCGCAACGATCATGACCGTTCGCCCCTGGAGACGGACAGGGGCTGCCTCCGGCAGATTCTCCAGGCCAGCGGTCAACTCTTCGTACTGCGCGGCGTACAGGCCGTGCCCGTATGCCTCCAGAGTCTGTGTCCCCACTCCCTGGTGTCCGTGCTTGGCCCGCTGGTGAGCTCGGACCAGACATCGCGGTATTTCGCGCGCCAGCGGTTCCGTCAAATCGTTGAAGATCTTGCGCGCCCACGTCACAGCAGGGCCTTGGTCCACATCGGCCTTCCCTCCCGCGCATACGACACTGTCAGGGAAATACCACTTCATGTATGACTTTGACGGTCGGCGCCGCCAACGACAAGAGCGTGCCTCTCGACCTCGAAGTAGAGATATGGTTCGGGTACCATAACCATATGGCTCTGAAGAAGACGACCGTCATGGTCGACGAGGAAGATCTCGCGCTGATCAAGGAAGCCGCCGCGCGCGAGGGCCGGCCCGAGTCGGAGTACTTCCGGGAGGCCTTTCACGTCGCGGCCCTGCGTACCCGGCGCTGGGACGACGACTGGGACATCCCCCGCCTGGACTTCGGCGGTCCGGTCACCGACGAGGACATCGACCGAGCGGTCTCGGACGGCGTGGCGGACGCCGAATGATCGTCGTCGGCGACACGTCCGGACTGGTCGCCGCTCTCAACACCTCAGACCCCGAGCACAAGTCGGCCCGCACCGCCTTGCGCCAAGCCGCGCTCACCGTCGTGTCGCCGCTGGTAATCCTGGAGATCGAACACATCACCACGCGCAACGTCGACCGCAAGACAGCGCATACCGTCAACGACTGGTTGTTGGCACAGGAGCGGACCGGCCGGGTTGCCGTTCCCGGGCTGTCCGCCGGCGCCCTACGCAAGGCCCGCAAGGTCCAGAACCGCTACGCGGCCCTGCGACTCGACCTCACCGACGCGGTGAACGTCATCCTGGCCGAGGCTTACGAGACCGAGACCATTCTGACCCTCGACCGCCGCGACTTCAGGGCCATCACCCCGCTCACCGGCAACCACGCCTTCCGGCTGCTGCCCGACGACCTGTAGCTGTCCGGAGCCTCCGTGCCAGACGTGTGCCAGAACATTCAGGGAGCCTCGGTCAATCACGCCACGCCCAAGCCCGCGGAGCGCCTGATTGAGGTCGAGTTTATGCAGGTCAGGTGGTACGCCCGGGCCGTTACGCACCGTGATTCCCACGCTCGGAGCGCGAGTTCGATTCTCGTCGCCCGCTCCAACGGTTAAGGCCCAGTTCAGGGACATGATCCCGAACCTGGGCCGTCGTGTTGCCGGGCGGTCAGAGCGTTTCGAAGATGCTGTGCTCCTCGAAGTCTGATGCGTGCCGTGCGACCACGCGGTAGTCGGCGTCGTCGTGCAGCACGACGAGGCCGTGGTGTGCCGCGGTCGCGGCGATCATCAGGTCCACGGGTGAGGCGCTGCGGTGTTCTCCGGCCTGGGCCATGCGGTGTTGCACCGCACTCACCCAGCGCCCCGCGTTCTTGGGCACCGACGCGTCGGGGTAGAGGTCCGTGAACATCTCCGAGATCTCGTTGTACTCGCGCATGCTCCGAGCGCTGTACAGAAACTCGGTGCGCTGCGGGTAGCACGACGCGACGGTGCCCGCGTCGATCGCGTCGTGCCAGGCCGCCTGCAACTTCGGCTCACGGAGCAACCGGATGAGGCCCGAAGTGTCGAGCAGGTACATCATCGGCTCTGCTTCTCCTCCTCGTGCAGCGTCTCGGCGTCATCGACGGCACCCCACTCGCGCGCCCGCTCGAAGTGCCGGGTGATGCGAGCTGCACGTTCCTGCTGCTCGGCGTAGAAGTGGAGAGCGAGGTTGACCGCCTCCTTCTTCGTTCTCACCTTGGAGAGCGCCATGGCTCGTCGCAGGGCGTCATCGTCGATGTCGATCTGCGTCACGGTCACTGCCGCACCTCCCAGAATGTTGGTGATGTACATTGCATTGTATGCTACCCACATCTCCACCGGGAGCTGGCGCGGTACCGACCGTTCGTGCCCCTGTCTACACGAGAGTGCCCGTGCCAGATGCGTGCCAGAACGGGCGGGGAACCACGGTCGACGACGGATACGCGCTCCAACGGTTCAAGGCAAGGGCCCAAAGGGGGCCTTCGCGTCCGGGGCGTTGCCGGGCCTTGACGCACCTCGACCTTCACCCTGTGGCACGTCCCCGTCGGGGCATGTCGAGGGCGGGGTAATGGGGGAGGGGTCACGAGCATGTGGGATTGAAGAAGACGACCGTCATGGTCGACGAGGAGGATCTCGCGCTGATCAAGGAAGCGGCAGCGCGGGAGGGGCGGCTGGAGTCGGAGTGCTTCCGGGAGGCGTTCCATCTCGTGGCGCTGCGCAGTCGGCGTTGGGGCGAGGAGGGGGACATCCCTCGCCTGGACTTTCGTGGTCCGGTCACCGGCGAGGAGATCGACCGAGCGGTCTCGGAGGGTGTGGCGGACGCCGAGTGATCGTCGTCGGCGACACCTCCGGGCTGGTGGCCGCCCTCAACACCCCGGCCCCGAGCACGAAGCCGCCCGCAGCGCCATGTATCAGGCGGCGTTCACCGTGGTGTCACCGCTGGTGATGCTGGAGATTGAACGCGTCACCACGCGCGACATCGGCCGCAGGGCCGCGCGCGCGGTGACCGACGTGGCGTTCGCGCGGTAGCCCCGCTGCCGGTCGCCCGGGGGCGGGCGGTCAGCCGCCGCCGACGGCGAAGTCGGGGTCGGTCGGTTTCGGGGGGACCGCGAGGCGGAGGCCGGTTTCGATCAGGGCCCAGCCGAGGCGGGTTCGCAGTGTGGGGTAGCGGCGGGGGATGGGGTGGGTGGGCGGGGGAGTCCGCTGGTCGAGGCGGTGGATGGCCAGGTGGATGTCGGGATGCATGGGCCCGCTCCTCTCACGCGTCGCGGAACGGGAAGCCGTACAGGTGGAGGGCCACGCTCTCTCGGCCCTCGGTGTCGCCGGCGTCGACGGCTGCCCGGGCGTGGGCTTCCCAACGGGCGGTCAGCTCTCGCAACTCCTCGCCGAACCGGCGCAGTTCGTCGGGGGTGAGGCGCGGCAGGGACTCCCGGTCGAAGGCGGCCCGCAGCCAGTCCGGGCCCCAGCTCTGCCGCTCGTCGAGGAAGCGCTCCCGCATGCCGGCCTGTTGGTGCGCCATGGTGCGGAGGAGGGCGGCGTGGGCCGCGGCGCTCTCGGGGGCGTCCTCGAAGGTGTCGTGGATGCTGATGTGCTCGGAGACGCGGCGCCACCAGCGCTCGCGCCCGTCGGCGCGAGGGCCGTCGGTCTCCTCGATCAGGCCGTGTGCGGCCAGCTTCCTGAGGTGGTAGCTGACGAGCGAGGCCGCCTCGTCCACCTGCTCGGCGAGTTGTGAGGCCGTGGCGGAGTCGACCACGCAGAGCGCCCGGTAGAGGCGGAGCCGCAGCGGGTGGCCGAAGGCCTTCAGTGCGCCGAGGTCGGTGAGGTAGCGGGTGTCCCGGGATGCCATGCGGCGAGCGTACGATAGGAAAGGAATGTTGTGCAATATTTCTTTCGGAAGAGGGTCCGGGGTACGGCTACCGTCGCAGCACCTCGTTCAGGCGCGCCGCCTGCCGCGTCAGGTGGTCGCGTTCGGCGAGGTTGGGGGCCTGGTGGGCGGCCTCCGCCGCGGCCTCCGCGTAGAGCTGGGCGGCCGTCGTGAGGTCGCCGTCGCGTTCGTGGAGGTGGGCGGCGACCGCCGTGTGGCGGGGGAGGGCCGGGTCCAGGGTGGCGAGGGCGGCCAGGCCGGCGCGGGGGCCGTCGGCTTCGCCGATGGCGACGGCGCGGTTGAGGCGGACGATCGGGCTGTCGGTGAGGCGGACGAGTTCGTCGTACCACTCGACGATCTGCGCCCAGTCGGTCTCGGCGGCGGTGGGCGCGTCGGCGTGGAGCGCGGCGATGGCGGCCTGGGTCTGGTACTCGCCGAGACGGTCGCGGGCGAGGGCGGCCTGGAGGATGTCGACGCCCTCGGCGATCAACGTGGTGTCCCACGGGCCGCGGTCCTGTTCGGCGAGCGGCACCAGGCTGCCGTCGGGCGCGGTGCGGGCGGCGCGCCTGGCGTGGTGGAGCAGCATCAGGGCGAGGAGGCCGGCGGCCTCGGGGTGGTCGACGGCGGCGGCGCGTTCGTAGGTGTCGACGTCGATCACCATCCAGCCGGCGATCAGGTCCTTGGTCTCGGCGAACGGGCCGTCGGTGACGGGCGGGCGGCCCTCGCCGTCGTAGCGGCACGAACGTCCCCTCGGGGGCGAGCGCCTGGCCGTCGACGAACTCGCCGGTCTGCTCAAGACGGTCGGCGAAGTCCCGCATGTACGTCACGTGGGCCGAGATCTCCTCGGGCGTCCACCGGTCCATCGGGACGTTGTTCACCGCGTCCGGTGCGCCGCGGTAGTGCTTGAGCAGCAGGTACTTGGCCATGACGGGTCTCCTCGGGGGCGGTGCGACCTTCCCCCAGCTAACGCTGGGAGGTGCCCCCAGTCGCGCTCACCACGGGGACGGAGCCGGACCCCGGTTCTCGACATCGTCGGCGACATCCACGGGAAAAATCTTCGCGGGGCCTCAGCCGCGCGGGGGGAGGTGGTCGCGGAACCAGTCGCGGGCCAGCTCCGCGACCTCGGAGAGCGCGCCCGGCTCCTCGAAGAGGTGGGTGGCGCCTGGCACCACCGACAGGTGGTTCTCGCAGGTGAGCGACCGTTGGGCGGAGCGGTTGAGGTCGAGGACCTGGGGGTCTGAGCCGCCCACGACGAGGAGGGTGGGGGCGGTGACGTCAGGGAGGCGGGGGCCTGCCAGGTCGGGGCGGCCGCCGCGGGAGACGACGGCGGTGGCGCGGGAGTCGGGTTCGGCGGCCGCCCGGAGGGCGGCGGCCGCGCCGGTGCTGGCGCCGAAGTAGCCGACGGCCAGGTCGCGCGGCACCGCCTCGGTGGCGCGGCGCAGCCGGGTGGCGAGCAGCTCGATGTCGAAGACGTTGGTCCGGTCGGGTTCCTCGGCCGGCGTGAGCAGGTCGAAGAGCAGGGTGCCGAGGCCGGCGGCGTTGAGCGCGTCGGCGACGAAGCGGTTGCGCGGGCTGTGGCGGCCGCTGCCGCTGCCGTGGGCGAAGACGACGACGGCCGCGGTGCCCTCGGGGAGGGTCAGCTCGCCGGGGAGCCGCACGCCCCCGCCGGCGTCGACGGTGACCTCGCGGCGCTCGCCGCCGCGCAGGCAGTCGACCACCTCGGCGTCCTGGGTCTGCTCGAAGGACCGGTAGAACTGGCCGACCGAGAGGAAGTCGGACGGGGTCTCGGGGGCGACGAACTCGTCCGCGTCGGGGCCGATCCGGCGCCGCCAGTCGTGTGGCGCGACCGGGACGGCGAGCACCACCCGTTCCGCGCCGCGGGCCCGCGCGGACCGGCAGGCGGCGCGGGCGGTGGCGCCGGTGGCGATGCCGTCGTCCACCACGACCGCGGTGCGGCCGGCCAACGAGACGCGGCCCCGGTCGCCCCGGTACTCCCTGGCCCGCCGGTCGAGCTCGGTCCGCTCCGCCGCCTCGACCTCCGTCAGCTCGGCCTCCGAGACGTGGACGGTGCGCACCACGTCCTCGTTGAGCACCCGGGCGCCGTCCTCGCCGATGGCGCCCATGGCCAGCTCCGGCTGGAACGGCACGCCCAGCTTGCGGACCACGGCGACGTCCAGCGGGACGCCGAGCGCCCGCGCCACCTCGGCGGCGACCGGCACCCCGCCCCTGGGCAGCCCGAGCACCACGACGTCGCGCTTCCGCAGCCCGGCCAGTTCGCGCGCCAGCCGGCGCCCCGCCGTGATCCGGTCGTCGTACAACATCCCGGGGCCTCCTCCCGGTCGGCGGTCCACCGGAACCATGGAACCGCGATCGGCGGGCGTCGGCATCCGAGCCGGTGGCACGAACATGAAGGGTAACGACTGTTACCCTTATCCGTCGTGGCCCTCACCCGTCCCGTCACCCTGAACGGCACCCCGCTCTCGTACGTCGACTTCGGCGGCCCAGGCGCCCCGCTGCTCGCGCTGCACGGCCACTTCGGCCGGGCCCGCGGCTGGGCCGCGCTCGCCGCCGAGCTGGCCCAGGCCCACCGGGTCATCGCGCTGGAGCAGCGCGCCCACGGCCGGGCCGAGCCGGTCGCCGACGTCCGGCCCGACGCGTACCTCGCGGACGCCGCCGCCTTCCTCGACCATCTGGGGCTCGGCCCGCTGCCGGTGCTCGGCCACTCGATGGGCGGCGCCGTCGCCTACCGGCTGGCCGCCCGCCGCCCCGACCTGGTGACCCGCCTCGTCGTGCTCGACAGCCCGGCCCACAACGCGCCGCCCGTCCTCGACCCGCGGCCCTGGCCGCGCCGGGCCGCCACCCTGGCCGAGCTGAACCGGCTGCTGGCCGAGCGGGTCGGCCCGGTCGCCGGCTACTTCCTGGAGAGCGCCGCCGAACACCCCGACGGCTGGGGGCTGTTGTTCGACGCCGACACCCTGCTGCGCTCCCAGCGGGCGCTGCTCGGCGACTGGTGGCCGGACTGGCTGGGCGGCGCCGCCCGCCCCGCGCTGCTGCTGCACGGCGAGGAGTCGACCGTGCTGCCCACCGCGCGGGCGAGGGAGATGGCCGCGCGCCGGCCGAACACCGAACTCGTCACGTTCCCCGGGCTCGGCCACTGGCTCCACGACGAGAACCCGGCCGGGGTGGCCGGGGCGATCGGCGCCTTCCTCGCCGGGCAGGACGGGACCTAGTGGCCAGGACCGCCGACCCGGCGCGGCGCCGCCGGCTCACGGACGAGATCATCGACCGGCTCGCCGAGACCGGCGTCGCCACCTTCTCGCTGCGCACCCTGGCCGCCGCCCTCGGCCGCTCCACCCGCGTGCTCACCCACCACTTCGCCGACAAGGACGCCCTGCTCCGGGCCGTCCTCGACCGGCTCGACGAGCGGCAGCACCAGGCCCTGGCCGCCACCCCCGGCTGGGCCGACCCGGCCGTCGGCGTCGGCTCGATCGTCCGCGACGCCTGGGACCGGCACCTCAGCGAGGACGAACTCCCCAGAACCCGCCTGGTGCAGGAGATCGAGGGCCTGGCGGCGGCCGGCCGGCTCGCCGGCCACGTGCCGGCGTTCGTCGCCGGCCGGGCCCGCTTCGTCGCCCGGGCCCTGGAACTGCGCGGCCTCGACCCGGCCGACGCCCTGGTCAAGGCCACCCTGCTCAACAACGCCTACGCCGGCCTCCAGGCCGACCGGCTCACCACCGGCGAGGCCGACCGCACCAGGGCCGCGCTCGACGCGCTCTGCCGGCTCGCCGACTCCTGGACCGCCGGGAGGTAGCCGTCCGTTCGGGTGGATCCCCGCGCGTGGTCGCCGGGGCACCACCGGCCGGCCCAACATGCTGGTCCCCATGCCCGACCTGGCCTACGTCGCCCTGACCATCGTCTCCTTCGCCCTGCTGGCGGCGGTCGTCAAGGGGGTGGGGCGCCGGTGAACGTCGAGAACCTGGTCGGCCTCGTCATCGCCGTCGCGCTCGGCGGCTACCTGGTGGTGGCGCTGCTCTTCCCCGAGTGGTTCTCATGAGCGACGCGCTCGCCGGCCTGCTGACCATCGGCGTCCTGGTGCTGGCGCTCGCCGCCGTCCACGTGCCGCTCGGCGACTACCTGGCCCGGGTCTACCGCTCCGAACGCCACCTGCGCGTCGAACGGTTCGTCTACCGGCTGTGCCGCGTCGATCCCGGGGCCCAGCAGCGTTGGACGGTCTACGCTCTCTCGCTGCTCGGCTTCGCCGCCGTCTCGGTGCTGGCGCTCTACGTCCTGCTGCGGCTGCAACGCGTCCTGCCGCTCTCCCTCGGCCACTCGGGCGTGCCGCCGTCCGGCGCCTTCAACACCGCGGTCTCCTTCGTCACCAACACCGACTGGCAGTGGTACGCGGGCGAGGCCGTGATGGGCCAGATCGCCCAACTCGCCGGCCTGGCCGTGCAGAACTTCCTCTCCGCCGCCACCGGCCTCGCCGTCGCCGTCGCCCTGATCCGCGGCTTCGTCCGCGAGGGGACCGACGAGGTCGGCAACTTCTGGGTGGACCTGGTCAGGTCCGTGATCCGGGTGCTGCTGCCGCTCGCCTTCCTGAGCGCGCTGCTGCTCGCCGCCTGCGGCGCGGTGCAGGACTTCGCCGGCGCCCACACCTTCACCACCCTGGAAGGCGGCGACCAGACCATCCTCCGCGGCCCCGTCGCCTCCCAGCAGGCCATCAGCGTGCTCGGCACCAACGGCGGCGGCTACTTCAACGCCAACGCCGCCCACCCGTACGAGAACCCGACGGCGCTCAGCAACCTGCTCCAGATCTTCCTGATGCTGCTGATCCCCTCCGTGCTGCCCCGCACCTTCGGCCGGCTGGTCGGCTCCACCCGGCACGGCTGGGTGCTGTTCGCCGTGATGGCCGTGCTGTGGACCGCCGGACTCACCCTCACCACGGTCTTCGAGACCACGCACCACGGGGCGGTGCCCCGCGAGGTCGGCGCCGCCCTGGAGGGCAAGGAGGTCCGGTTCGGCGTCTGGAACTCGGCGCTGTTCGGGCACTCCGCCACCGCCACCGGGGCCGGCGCGGGCGGCGCGTCCTACGACAGCTTCACCCCGCTCGGCGGCGGCGTGCTCCTCCTCAACATGCTGCTCGGCGAGATCTCGCCCGGCGGCATCGGCGGCGGACTCATCGGGATGCTGGTGCTCGCGGTGCTCGCCGTGTTCATCGCCGGCCTGATGGTCGGCCGCACCCCCGAGTACCTCGGCCGGAAGATCCGGCAGCGCGAGATCACCCTGGTCGCCCTCTACGTGCTGGCCATGCCGTTCGCGGTGCTCGTCGGCGTCGGCCTGGCCCTCGCCTTCCCCGGGCCGCGAGAAGCCATCCTCAACCCCGGGCCGCACGGCCTGACCGAGGTGCTCTACGCCTTCGTCTCCGCCGCCAACAACAACGGCAGCGCCTTCGCCGGCCTCACCTCGGGCACCACCTTCTACAACACCGCCCTCGCCCTCGCCATGCTCTTCGGCCGCTTCCTGCCCATGGTCCTGGTGCTCGCCCTCGCCGGCTCGCTCGCCGCCCAGCAGCGGGTGCCGGTCTCCAGCGGCACCCTCCCCACCCACCAGCCGATGTTCGCCGGGCTGCTCACCGGCGTCGCCGTCATCGTCACCGGGCTGACGTTCTTCCCCGCGCTGGCCCTCGGACCGCTCGCGGAGGGGCTGAAGTGACCGCCCGCCACCCCACGGGACACGGCTTCTCGCCGCGCCAGCTCGCCGCGGCCCTCCCGGACGCGCTGCGCAAGTTCGACCCCCGGCACACCGTCCGCGCGCCCGTCATCTTCGTCGTCTGGATCGGCTCCCTCGTCACCACCGTCTCCGCCGTCGTCAACCCGAGCGTCTTCGGCTTCGCCATCGCCGGCTGGCTGTGGGCCACCGTGCTCTTCGCCAACCTCGCCGAGGCCGTCGCCGAGGGCCGCGGCCGGGCCCAGGCCGAGGCGCTGCGCCGCACCAAGAAGGAGACCGTGGCCCGCCGGCTGCGCTCCGACGGCGGCGAGGAGCAGGTGCCCGGCGCCCAACTCGTCGTCGGCGACCGGGTGGTGGTCGAGGCCGGGCAGCTGATCCCCGGCGACGGCGAGGTGATCGACGGTGTGGCTTCGGTGGACGAGTCCACCATGACCGGCGAGTCCGCGCCCGTGATCCGTGAGTCGGGCGGCGACCGCAGCTCCGTCACCGGCGGCACCACCGTGCTCTCCGACCGGATCGTCGTCCGGATCACCACCTGCCCGGGCGAGGGCTTCCTCGACCGGATGATCTCGCTGGTCGAGGGCGCCAGCCGGCAGAAGACCCCCAACGAGATCGCCCTCAACATCCTGCTGGCCAGCCTCACCATCGTCTTCCTGCTCGCCGTCGCCACCCTCCAGCCGATGGCCGCCTACTCCGGACGCCAGCAGACCCTGATCGTGCTCACCGCGCTGCTGGTCTGCCTCATCCCCACCACCATCGGCGCCCTGCTCTCCGCGATCGGCATCGCCGGCATGGACCGCCTCGTGCAGCGCAACGTCATCGCCGTCTCCGGGCGCGCCGTCGAGGCCGCCGGCGACGTCAACACGCTGCTGCTCGACAAGACCGGCACCATCACCCTCGGCGCCCGGCACGCCACCGAGTTCATCCCCGCCCCCGACGTCGAGGAACGCGAACTCGCCGAGGCCGCCCAGCTGTCCAGCCTCGCCGACGAGACGCCCGAGGGCCGCTCCATCGTGGTGCTCGCCAAGAACGAGTACGGGCTGCGCGGCCGCGAGGAGGGCCGGGTCACCGGCGTCACGTTCGTGCCGTTCACCGCGCACACCAGGATGTCGGGCGTCGACCTCGACGACGGCCGCCGGATCCGCAAGGGCGCCTCCACCGCCGTCATGAAGTGGGTACGCGACCAGGGCAGTCGCCCGGCGGACGACACCGGGCCGTTGGTGGAGGCCATCAGCGGCGAGGGCGGCACCCCGCTGCTGGTCGCCGAGCGGCTGCCCGACCGGCCGGCCAGGGTGCTCGGCGTGATCCGGCTGCGCGACATCGTCAAGGCCGGCATCAGCGAACGCTTCGCCGAGCTGCACCGGATGGGCATCTCCACCGTGATGATCACCGGCGACAACCCGGCCACCGCCGCAGCCATCGCCCGCGAGGCCGGCGTCGACCGCTACCTCGCCGAGGCCACCCCCGAGGACAAGATGGACCTGATCCGCCGCGAGCAGGCCGGCGGCCGGCTGGTCGCCATGACCGGCGACGGCACCAACGACGCCCCGGCCCTCGCGCAGGCCGACGTCGGCGTCGCCATGAACGCCGGCACCATGGCCGCCAAGGAGGCCGGCAACATGGTGGACCTCGACTCCAACCCCACCAAGCTCATCGAGATCGTCGCCATCGGCAAGCAACTGCTCATCACCCGGGGCGCGTTGACCACCTTCTCGATCGCCAACGACGTCGCCAAGTACTTCGCGATCATCCCCGCCATGTTCACCGGCGTCTACCCGCAGCTCGGCCACCTCGACGTGATGAACCTGGGCAGCGCCCAGTCGGCCGTGCTCTCCGCCGTCATCTTCAACGCCGTCGTCATCGTCGCCCTGATCCCCATCGCGCTGCGCGGCGTCCGCTACCGGCCCACCAGCGCCGCCACCATGCTCCGCCGCAACCTCGCCGTCTACGGCCTCGGCGGCCTGGTGACCCCCTTCGTCGGCATCAAGCTGATCGACCTCGTCGTCCACCTGCTGCCTGGGATCCGGTGAGCCGTCGCCATGACAAGACAGCTGCTCAGACAGGCCGCCGCGGGGCTGCGACTGCTGCTGGTCCTCACCGTGCTGCTCGGCGCCCTCTACCCGCTCGCCGTCTGGGGCGTCGCCCAACTCGCCTTCCACCACCGGGCCGAGGGCTCGCTGATCCACCACGAAGGGCGCGTCGTCGGCTCCTCGCTGATCGGCCAGCGCTTCACAGGCCGTGAGTGGTTCCACCCCCGCCCCTCGGCCGCCGGCGCCGAGGGATACGACCCACGCGCCTCGGGCGCCTCCAACCTCGGCCCCGACAACCCGGAACTCCTCGACCAGGTCCGCCGCAGGCGCGACGCCGCGGCCCACGCCGACGGCGTGCCCGCCGCCGAGGTGCCGCCCGACGCGCTCACCGCGTCGGCCAGCGGCCTCGACCCGCACATCTCGCCCGACTACGCCCACCGCCAGGCCGCCCGCGTCGCCGACGCCCGCGGCCTCGACGTCCGGCGGGTCACCCAGCTCGTCGACGACCACCGGGGCGGCCGCGTCCTCGGCTTCGTCGGCGCCGAACGCGTCAACGTCCTCGAACTCAACCTGGCCCTCCTGGCGGCCTCCTGATGGGCCACGGCACCCTCCGCGTCTACCTCGGCGCCGCGCCGGGCGTCGGCAAGACCTACGCCATGCTCGCCGAGGGCCGCCGGCAGCGCCGCCGCGGCGCCGACGTCGTCATCGGCTTCATGGAGGACTACGGCCGCCGGATGACCCGGCTGATGGCCGAGGGCCTGGAGACCGTGCCCCGCCGCCGACTGGTCTACCGCGACACCCCGTTCACCGAGATGGACCTGGACGCCGTCCTCGCCCGCCGCCCCGACATCGCGCTGGTCGACGAGATCGCCCACACCAACATCCCTGGCTCGCGCAACAACAAGCGCTGGCAGGACATCGAGGAGCTGCGGGCCGCCGGCGTCGACGTCCTCACCACCGTCAACATCCAGCACCTGGAGTCGCTCAACGAGGCGGTGGAGCGGATCACCGGCGTCCGGCAGCGCGAGACGGTGCCCGACGGGGTGGTCCGCGCCGCCGACCAGATCGAGGTCGTCGACATGTCGGCCGACGCGCTGCGCCGCCGGATGAGCGACGGCTTCGTCTACGGCCCCGAGAAGGTCGAGGACGCCCTCACCCACTACTTCCGGGTCGGCAACCTCACCGCGCTCCGCGAACTCGCCCTGCTGTGGGCCGCCGACCGGGTCGACGAGGCGCTGCTGCGCTACCGCACCGACGCGCACATCCACCGCCCCTGGGCCGCCAGGGAACGGGTGGTCGTCGCCCTCTCCGGCGGCCCCGAGGGCGAGACCCTGATCCGCCGCGCCGAACGGCTGATCTCGCACGGCGCCGGCGGCGAACTGCTCGCCGTCCACGTCGCCCCCGCCGACGGCCTGGCCGGCGCCGAACCCGAACTGCTGACCCGCCAGCGTGCCCTGGTGGAGCGTGCCGGCGGCCGCTACCACGAGGTGGCGGGCGAGGACCCGGCCGCCGGCGTGCTGGACTTCGCCCGCGCGCACAACGCCACCCAGATCGTCATCGGCGCCACCCGCCGCGGCCGGCTCGGCTCGCTGTTCCACGCCAGCGCCGCCACCGCCATCATCCAGGGCTCGGGCGAGGACTTCGACTGCTACGTGGTGACCCACGAGGAGGCCGCCCACGGCCGGTTCTTCCGCCACCGGGGATCGTCGGACAGGCCCTAGCCGGGCGGGCGCTCGATCCGGACGGCGAGGTCGTTGTCCACCGTGTAGTACGGCCGGCAGGCCGCGCCCGCCACCTCGCACGCCGGGAACGCGAACACGTTCTTCTTGTCCGTCACGTCGTCGAGCAGCCGCGCCACCTTCACCCGGGTCGCCTTGGCCGCCGGGCGCACCGACACGTCCCAGACGGCCGCCAGGTCCGCCGCCGGCGTCTCGGCCACCAGCTCACCGAACGACACCGTGAACGAGAACGCCCCGCCCCCCTCGTCCCGCAGCTCGAACTCCCGGCGCGGCCCCCGCCGGCCGCCACCGCGCAGCTTCACCTGCCCCACGGCGCCCGGCGCCGGCTCGACGCCGAACAGCCGGCCCCGCACCGTCATCGTCCCCTCGCCCGGCGCCACCGTGAGCGCGCCGGCCTCGGCGAGCGCCGGCCGCAGCCAGGCCCGGACCGCGAACCAGCCGTCCCTGGTGCGGTACGGCACCCGCACCGCCAACCCGTCGGCCAGCGCGTCGGGATCGCGGCCGATCAGCGCCCTGGTGTCCCGCACCCCGGGCGCCACCCGCCGCCACTCGTCGTCCGGCGAGGGCCGCAGCTGGACGTCCCACCGGCCCTCACCGAGCGCCGGCTCGGCGGCCAGCACCGCCCGCCAGCGGCCGGCAGGACCCGCGGCGACCAGCCGCAGCGGGCGGACCGCCGCCTCGTCCGGCTCCTCGCCCTTGTTCTTCGGGCGCGGCAGCAACCGGAGTTCGGGCGCGACGGCCGACACCGGCAGCGCCAGCTCCACCGTCAACGCCCCGTCCGCCGCCGCCCGGCAGTCGGCGCGCGGGGTCTCCGTCACCACGTCCGTCAGGGTCTCGCTCATCGCCGCACCTTCCGCAGCCCACGCACCGTGGTGATCGCCGCCGCCATCGCCAGATCCCGCACCGTGTGGACGCCGGCCCGCACCGTGTCCGTCAGCCGGACCGGGGCCGGGGCCCTGAGACGCAGCCGGGAGCGGAGCGACCGCTTCCGCTCGACCAGCTCCGCCATCAGCCGCTCGGCCTGCTCCACCACCGGCACCGGGTCGAAGCGCCGCGAGTTCTCCAACGCCGCCGCGCCCATCGTCCGCCGCAGCTCGTCGTCGCGGATCAGCTCCAACAGGGCCCCGGCCAGCGCGTCCTCGTCGCCGACCGGCACCAGCCGGCCGTCGACGCCGTCCTCGATGATCTCCCGCGGCCCGTACTCGCAGTCCGTGCTGATCACCGGCAGGCCGCTGCGCATGGCCTCCACGATCGTCATCCCGAACGGCTCGAACACCGAGGTCACCGTCGCGATCGACCCCTTGACCCACTCGCCGTCCATCGGCGTCGCCTTCCCCATCAGGAACGCGTTGTTGTAGAGCCCGAGTTCGTGGATCAGGTCGCGCAGCGGCTCCTCCTGGTCGCCGTTGCCGTAGATCCGCAGCTGCCAGTCGGGACGTTCGGCCACCACCCGGGCGAACGCCCTGATCAGCAGCGCGTGCCGCTTGGAGGTGACCAGCCGGCCGGCGGCCACCACGATCCGGCCCGTGGAGTCGGCCGGCGGAATCCCCGGCTCCGGCACGCTGTTGGGCAGTGCCGCCACCCGCACCCCTGGCAGCCGCATCCGCCGCCGGTACTCGTTGGCGTCCGCCTCGCTGACCGTGGTCAGCCCGTCGAGCCGCGGATAGGCGCGGCGCAGCGCGTTGCGGAGCGCCGGCGGGTGGGTCTTGAGCGTCAGGTGCTCCTGGCCGATCCGCACCGCGGAGCGCGGTGCCTGGAGGGCCAGGTGGACGTTGAGTCCGGGGCGGGTGCCGATGATCACGTCGGAGGTGAGCGAGGCCAGGCACTCCTGGATCCGCTCGTCGGTCAACTCGCTGTACTGCGGGTACCGGTACTCGGAGGCGGGGAACACCCTGGCCGGCCGCACGTGCCGCGGATGCTCCTTCTCCGTGCGCAGATCGACCAGATGGCGCATCGGTACGCGTGGGTCCAGCGTGAAGTTGGCCACCTTCCGGTGCCGGAACACGGAGACGATCTCCACATCGTGGCGCTCGGCCAGCGCCTCGGCCAGGTTGAAGGTGGTCTTGATGGTTCCCCCGATCCCATAGCCGTTATGGAGGAGGAAGGTGATCTTCATGCCGTCATAGACCTTCGGAGCTGATGCGCGGTTCCCCGCGCGGACGCGCCGCGACGACCCCCCACGGCCGGTGCCGGGGGGTGCCCCCGGCAGGGGGTTGGCGGTGCGCACACATTACCGCCACGCCCTGTGCCCGCGCGATTACCGGAGCGGAGTACCGTCTCAGGCGTTTCGCGGGCTCAGGCGTTTCGCGGGCTCAGGAGTCGAGGTAGCGCAGCACCGCGAGCACCCGGCGGCTGTGACCTGTGCCCCCCGGCAGCTCCAACTTGTCGAAGATCGCGTTGATGTGCTTCTCGACGGCGCTCCGGGAGACGAACAGCCGGGCGGCGATGGCCGCGTTGGTGTGCCCCTCGGCCATCTCCCGCAACACGTCGCGCTCGCGCGGCGTCAGCCGGCCCAGCGGATGCGTGTGCGAGCTGCGGGCCAGCAACCGCCGCACCACCTCGGGGTCGAACGCGGTCCTGCCGGCCCCCACCCGGGCCAGCGCGTCGAGGAACTCGTCGACCTCCACCACCCGGTCCTTCAGCAGATAGCCGACCCCGCCGTCCGGCTCGCCGCCCAACAGCTCGGCCGCGTACCGGCGTTCGACGTACTGCGAGAGCACCAGCACTCCGACGCCCGGGTGGCGTGCGCGGAGGGTCAGCGCGGCGCGCAGCCCCTCGTCGGTGTGGGTCGGCGGCATCCTGACGTCCACCACCGCCACGTCGGGCGGATCCCGGTCGACGGCCGCGAGGAGCGCGTCGGCGTCCCCCACCGAGGCCGTCACCTCGTGCCCCTCCTCGGTCAGCAGCCGCACCAGGCCCTCGCGCAGCAGCGTCGAGTCGTCCGCCAGCATCACCCGCACGGCAGCTCCGCCCTGACCGTTGTCGGACCGCCAGGCGGGCTGTCCACGCCGAGCCGCCCGTCCAGCGCGGCCACCCGCCGGGCGAGCCCGGTCAGCCCGCCGCCGCCCGGATCGGCGCCGCCCCGCCCGTCGTCCGTCACCGTGACCGTCAGCCGGCCCCCGGCGCCGGCCAGCCGGACCGTCACGCGCCGGGCGCCCGAGTGCTTGACGGCGTTGGTCACCGCCTCCGAGACCACGAAGTACGCCACCGCCTCCACCGTGCGCGCCGCCGGCTCCGGCACGTCGTACGCCAGGTCCACCGGCAGCGCCGCCCGCTCCGCGACCGACTCAAGGGCGGCCGCGAGACCCGCCTCGTCGAGTACCGCCGGATACACCCGCCAGGCCACCTCGCGCAGCTCACCGAGCGCCTGCCTGGTCTCGCCCACCGCCTGCGCGAGCAGCGCGTCCGCGTTCCCGTGCCGACGGGCCCGGCCGAGCAGCATGCCGAGCGCCACCAGGCGCTGCTGGACGCCGTCGTGCAGGTCGCGCTCGATCCGCCGCCGCTCCTCGTGCACGGCCTCCACGACGCCCGCCCGGCTCGCTGCCAGCTCGTCGATCCTGCGCTGCATCACCTCGTGCCTGCGCTGCCCGAAGAACCGCCGCGCCAGGCCGAGTTCCAGCGCCGCCACGGCCGAGACGCCGTGCGCGGCGAGGAAGAGCAGCAGCACCCCGCCGATCCCCGAGGCGAGCACCGCCCAGGGGTCGTCCGGCGCCAGGAACCAGAGCCAGAGCAGCACCGATGCGTACCCGACGCCGGCCAGCAGCGCCGCGAGCACCAGCACGCCGAGCACGGCGGGGCCGAGCCGGGCCGCGACATAGCCGAAGGCCTTCGGGCCCGCGGTCATGTCCCGCGTTTCCGGATCATCCGGCGGCCGCGAGCCGTCGAGGAACCTGGCCAGCCGCGCCCGCTCGAACGCCGCGAGCCGGCCGGCGGCCACCAGCACCCGGCGCCGCCAGGCGGGCACCGGCGGCAGCAGACTCACCGCGGCGAGCGGCACGACGGGCAGCGCGGCGAGCCCGGTCGCCCCGCCCACGGCCAACCCGGCCACCGTCCGCAGCCAGTGCCGTACCGTCTCGTCCATGCCGCCACGCTAGCCCGCCGGGCCGGCGAAGCGGACTGAGGTTTTCCGCACCCCGGTTTTGAGGTGGCCCGCATCAAACCCCACCTCCGAGATTTTGTACGGTCTTTACCGTGATCTATTCGACCGCATCCGTGTTACTGGCCGCCACGGACGAGACGGCAGAGTCGGCCGAGGAGCTCGGCGGCATAGCCGGCTGGGCCACCGACATGATGGAGACGCTGGGCGCGCCCGGCGCCGGGGCCGCCATCGCCCTGGAGAACCTGTTCCCCCCGCTGCCCAGCGAGGTGATCCTGCCGCTGGCCGGATTCACCGCCAGCCAGGGCGACATGAGCCTGTGGGCCGCCCTGCTGTGGACCACCATCGGCTCGGTGGTGGGCGCCATCGCCCTCTACTGGGTCGGCGCCCTCCTCGGCCGCGACCGGCTGATCGCCATCGCGGCCAAGCTGCCGCTGGTGAAGGTCGCCGACATCGAGAAGACGGAGGCGTGGTTCGCCAAACACGGCGCCAAGGCCGTCTTCTTCGGCCGGATGATCCCCATCTTCCGCAGCCTGATCTCGATCCCGGCCGGGGTCGAGCGGATGAAGGTCTCGACGTTCCTGCTGCTCACGACGTTGGGCAGCGCCATCTGGAACTCGCTGTTCGTGCTCGCCGGCTACCGGCTCGGCGAGGACTGGGAGCGGGTCACCGACCTGGTCTCCGTCTACTCGAAGGTGGTCCTGGTGGTCGTCGTGCTGGCGCTGCTGGCGTTCGTCGCCTACCGCACGATGCGGCCGGGGGCGGGCAAACGCCGAGCCTAACCGGGCGTGGCCGCCCTACCCGTCCCGGCCGCAGGCCGGGTTGCGACCGTGGGGCGTGCTGCCGCTGCGCGGCGGGCTCTGGCCGTTCCGGCCGGGGGTGTGGGTTCCGGCCGTTGCGCGGCCGTGCCGGACCCTGCGGGCCGCGGGCCTGCCGCCGCTGTGCGGCGGGGCCTTGCCCGGCTTCGCGGGGTGGGTTGTGCCGGTGGTGGCTCGTCCGGACTTCGCCGGCCGGGGGCCGGGGCAGCTGTGTGGCCGTGCCGGGTCGTTCGGGGAAGGGGGTGGGTTCCGGCCGTTGCGCGGCCGTGCCGGGCCTTGCCGGTCGCGGGCCTGCCCGCCGCTGTGCGGCACGCTTTGGCCGTTCCGGCCAGGGGGTGGGTTCCGGCCGCTGTGCGGCGGTGCTGGGTCCTGCGGGCCGCGGGCCTGCCGTCGCTGTGCGGCGGGGTCTTGTCCGGCTTCGCGGGGTGGGTTGTGCCGGTGGTGGCTTGGTCCGGGCTTCGCCGGCCGGGGGCCGGGTCCGCTGTGCGGCCGTGCCGGGCCCTGCGGGCCGCAGGGCCAGTCGCCGCTGTGCGGCGGGGCCTTGCCCGGCTCCGCCGGGTGGCCTGTATCGGCGGTGGCTCGTCCGGGCTTCGCCGGCCGGGGGCCGGGGCAGCAGTGCGGCCGTGCCGGGCCTTGCCGGTCGCGGGCCTGCCCGTCGCTGTGCGGCGCGCTTTGGCCGTTCCGGCCGGGGGGTGGGTTCCGGCTGCTGTGCGGCGGTGCCGGGCCCTGCGGGCCGCGGGCCTGCCGCCGCTGTGCGGCGGGGGCTTGCTCGGCTTCGCCGGGTGGGCTGTGTTGGCGGTGGCTCGGTCCGGCTTCGCCGGTCAGGGGCCGGGGCTGTTGTGCGGCGGGCTCTGGCCGTTCGGGCCACGGTGCGGCTCACCGCTGGGCGTGGTGCCGATGCCGCTGCGCGGCCGGGCCGGTGCGGCTCAGGCCTGCGGTTGCCGCCGCTGCGCGGCAGGGGGCTCGGTCGGCTTCGCCGGCCGGGGTAGCTGTGCGGCCGTGCCGGGTCGTTCGGGCTGTCGCCGCTCCGGCTTTGCCGGGTAGCCATGGGCCGGGTTCTGGCGTGGGCGTTCCGCCGCCGCGCGGCCCTGCCGTGGCCGGCCCGGGGCGTGGCGTAACCCGGCCGGCAGTGCCAACGCGGCGCGCTGTCCGACACCGACCGCTCCCGACCTACGGCGGCCGCCGGCAAGGCCGGGCCAAGCCAGCGCCGCGCAGCGGCTACCTGCCCGGCGGTGCCGGGCTACGCGTCGGCCGCCAGGATCTGCCGTAGCGCGTGGGAGGTCTGGCGGATCATGCCGGGGTTGGTGTCCCAGTAGTACGGCATGGCGATCACCGCCTGGGCCAGCGCCCAGCCCCGGCCGCGTAGCCAGGAGGCGTCGTCCGCGCCGAGTTCCTCGCGGAACCGTCGGCGGCTGGCGCCGGCGAAGCTGTTCCACGCCGGCTGGAGGTCGCAGGCCGGGTCGCCGACGTGCAGGGTGCCGAAGTCGATGACGGCGGACAGCCGGCCGTCGACCACCAGCAGGTTGCCCGGCAGCAGGTCGCCGTGCAGCCACACCTCGGGGCCGTCCCAGGCCGGGGCGGACAGGGACTCCGCCCAGGACCGCAGTGCCAGCGGTCCTTCGATCCGGTCGCCGAGTTCGGCGATCGCGGCCCGCACCCCCTCGTCGAGCTCGGCCAGCGGCGCGCCACGGCTGCCCTTGGGGCGCGGGTGCGCGCCCGTGGTGTCGATCCGGCGCAGCGCGTGGATGAACGCGGCGAGGTCGACGGCGGCCCGCTCCAGGTCGTCGATCGTGCCGTTGGCGTTGTCGCCTGGCAGCCACTCGCACACCGACCAGGTGAACGGATAGTCCTCGGCCGGCTGCCCGAGCCCCAGCGGCATCGGCACGGTGAGCGGCAGCCGAGGGGCGAACCTCGGCAGCCACTCGGCCTCCCGCTCCGCCTGGCCGGTCGCCCCTGGGGTGCGGGGCAGCCGCACGGAGAGCCGGTCGCCGACGCGGTAGATGTCGTTGTCGGTGCCGTACGAATCCACCAGCTCGATCGGCAGCCCGGCCCACTGCGGGAACTGCCCGGCCAGCAGCCGGCGCACCAGCGTGGGGTCGGTCTCGATCTCGTCGGCGTGCATCCTGGTCCTTGCCACGGCGCCGATCATCGGGGCTCGCCCGGCCGGCGGCAAGCCCTTTTCGGCGGCGGGTTCGGTCAGCCGCGCAGCTCGGTCAGCCGTTCCAGCTCGCCCCTGACGGACTCCCGCTCCGCCGCGGTGAGCGCGACCGCCGCCGCCCGGTCGAGGGCGGCCGTGGCCGTCGCGTCGTCGCCGAGCCGGCCGGCCGCCTCGGCGCGCAGCACCAGGAGCCGCAGCAGCTGGGTGGGCGTGGGGTGTTCTTCGGTCAGGCCGAGCACCCGGTCGATGATCTTCGCGCCCGCCGCCGGATCCTCCTTGGAGTCCACGAACAGGGTGGCGTGGTGGAGGGCCCGCGCGAAGGTCTCCCGCGGTGCCGGCCGGTGCCGCGGATCGTCGCTGATCGGCTGTCCGACCCGGAGGCAGTTGCCGGCCGGATCGGTCATCAGGAACTGCCGCACGCCGTACGACATGTCCTTGAGCTGACCGATGCGGGGCAGCCCCCGCGTCGGTATCCGCCCGTAGGCGGCCCGCAGCCCGGTGCGGAACGCCTCGTAGAGCGTGTCGACGTCGTCGGTCAGCACGTAGCAGTTGCTGAGCGAGGCCGCCGGGTCGTACTGCTTCGTCCCGAAGAACTGCAGCTCGACGTCGCCCCGCTCGACGACCGCGAAGGGATAGGGGCTCCGCTGCAGGAAGGTGGTCTCGAACCCGAGGGCGGTGTAGAAGTCCAGCACCGGCTGGAGGGTCTGGCACGGCAGGATCGGAATCGTTCGCTCGGTCATGCCGGGCAGTCTAGTCAAATTTGACTAGGCTATGCCTCGTGCGAGTTCGAGCAGCTCGTCGACCGACCACTGGTCGTACGCGTGCTCGCCGTACTTCACGGCGACGACGCGCCCGTCGCCCGCGATCAGGAAGTCGGCCGGCAGGCCGAGCCTGCCGCCCGGCTGCCTGCGTGCCGGCAGGCGTTCCCGGCCGCGCAGCACCGCCGCGGTGCCGCTGCCGATCGCTCGTGCGATCGGCCACCAGGCGCGCGGGTTCAGCAGCGCGCGGGGTGCCGACTCCACGCCGAACTCGACGTACAGCCGCTTCGTCGGGTCGGCCACCACGGCGAACGGCAGCTCGGCCGCGTAGGGCAGCAGTTCGGCGGCGGGGGAGTGGAAGAGGGCGACCTCGAGGACGCCGGCCGCCTCGATCTCCGCGTGCCGGCGGACCACGGACCGCAGGTGCAGGTTGCAGACCGGGCAGCCGGCGAACCGCCGGAACTGGAGGTGGACCAGCCGGTCGGGGGTCGGGACCGCCACCGGCGGGCCCTGGACGGGGGTGAGCTCGCGGGCGGTGACGGTCTCGCCGGCCGCCGTCGGGCGTCGGTCGCTGGTCGTGGGCACGATCGTTCCTCCAGGTGTAGGCGTACGGTATACGCTCTCCCAGCGTAGGCGTATGTCGTACGCTGTCAACCGTCATGCCACGCCCCCGCTCACTCACCCAGGACCGGCTGGTCGCCGCCGCCCTCGTCGTCATCGACCGGGACGGTCTCGCCGGCCTGTCGATGCGGGCCGTCGCCAAGGAACTCGGCCTCAGCACCATGGGGCTCTACCGGTACGTCGACGACCGGGGCGAGCTCGAACGGCTCGTCGTCGAGTCCGTGCTCGGCGCCGTAGACACCGCGCCGCCGCCGGCCGACGCGCCCTGGGACGCGCGGGTCGCGACGATGGTGCGACGGCTGCGCGACGTCGTCGGCGCCCGGCCCGCCGTCATCCCGCTGACCGTCACCCACCGCCACCACTCGCCCGGCGTGCTCCGCTGGTCGGAGACGGTGCTCGGCATCCTGGACGACGCCGGCTTCGCCGGCGCCCGCCGCGTCGTCGCGCTGCGCGCCCTGCTCGGCTATCTGATCGGCGCGCTCCAACTCGAACACCTCGGGCCGCTCTCCGGCGCCGGCACGGCCACCATCGCCGCGCTGCCGCCCGCCGACTTCCCGCACCTGGCCGACACCGCCCACCACGCCCACGAGGTAGGCGCCGACGAGGAGTTCTACGGCGGGCTCGACATACTCCTGCGGGGCCTGGCCGACGACGAAACCTGAGTGCCCCGCCCGCGGACCTCTGCCAGGCTCACCCGCCATGACCTCGTACGAACTGTTGCTCATCGGCGGCGGCGCCGGAGTCGGCAAGACGACCGTCGGCTGGGAGGTGTCCGCGACGCTCCAGACCGGCGGAACGGCGCACTGCCTGATCGAGGGCGACTACATGGACCAGATCCACCCGGCCCCCGCCGACGACCCGCACCGCGCGGCGATCACCGAGCGGAACACCGCCGCGATCTGGGCGAACTACGCCGCCCTCGGCCAACGCCGGCTCGTCTACACGAACACCGTGAGCGTCCTCGAGGAGCCGATGCTCAGGCGGGCCATGGGCGGCGGCGACATCAGGGCGACGCGGGTGCTGCTCACGGCCGAGGAGGCCACCGTGCGGGCCAGGCTCGCCCGACGGGAGATCGGATCCCAACTCCACGCCCACATCGAGCGGAGCCTGCTGATGGCGCGCGAGCTCAGCGAGACCGTTCCCGAGGGCACCGTCCGGATACCGACGGACGGCCGCTCGGTGCGCGACATCGCCCGCCAGGTGATCGAGGCGGCCGTCTGGTAGCACCGGGCGCGACCGAGCTCAGGCCGCCCGACCTCCGGCCCGCGCCACCGCCCAGCGCGCCAGGGCCGCGGCCAGCGGCCAGCAGACGGCGGGGGCGAGCCAGCCGCCGGCCGGCGGCAGCAGCACCGCGAGCCCCGCCACGGCGGCGATCGGGCCCGACAGCTGCCAGACCCCGGCGGTCACGGGGCCCAACGCCCAGAGCGGCTGCGGTCCCTGATACGCCGCCACCAGGCCACCGGCCACCAGCACCGGAACCGCCGCGAGCACCGCGGGCAGCGTCCCGAACACGAGGCCGAGCGGCACCCCGGCCGCCGTCAGCAGGACCCCGGGCAGCAGCGCGTTCCGCAGCGCCAGGCCGGCGGCCGTGCCAGGCCACCAGAGCCGGGCGCGGCGCGGGTCGTCGGGGTCCAGCCTGGCCGGCTCCAACAGCCGGGCGGCCGCCGCGTAGCCCACCGCCGCGGCCAGCGCGGTCGCCACCACCGTCTCCGCCCGCAGCAGCACCGCGGCCCCGGCC
>NZ_BAAGPR010000050.1:0-55236 GCF_054783955.1 Streptomyces mayteni
CGACGGCCGCCGGGCCGCGGTCGGCGGCGGCCGCGCCGGCGCGCAGCGCGCCGCTGAGGGCGAGCGCCGAGGCGCGTTCGGCCGGGGAGAGGTAGCGGTTGCGGCTGGAGCGGGCCAGGCCGTCGGGGTCGCGGACGGTGGGGGTGGCGACGATCTCGACCGGGAAGTCGAGGTCGCGCACCATGCCGCGGATCAGCGCGAGCTGCTGGGCGTCCTTCTCGCCGAAGAGCGCGTGGTCGGGGCGGGTGAGGTGGAGCAGCTTGGCGACGACGGTCAGCACGCCGTCGAAGTGGCCGGGCCGGGAGGCGCCCTCGAGGCGCTCGCCGAGCTCGCCCGCCGAGACCCGCACCGCGGGCGGCCCGGCCGGGTACATCACGGCGTCGCTCGGCGCGAAGACGAGGTCGGCGCCGGCCTCGGCGGCCAGTGCCACGTCGGCTTCGAGGGTGCGCGGGTAGCGCTCGTAGTCCTCGCCCGGGCCGAACTGGAGCGGGTTGACGTAGACGGTGACGACCAGCTGTCCGCCGGGCGGCAGCAGCTCGCGGGCGGCGCGGATGTTGGCGGCGTGGCCCTCGTGGAGCGCGCCCATGGTCATGACCACGGCGCGGCTCGCCTCCGGCGCGTAGTGCCGGTGCAGCTCCTTCGCGTCGTGGGCGACGGGTATCGGCGTCCGCCCGGTCGCCCCGGTGGTCTCCGTCGTGCCGGCCATCTCGGTCATCCCTCTCCTCCCTCGGCTGGCCCCTCGGCTGGCCCCTCGTCGGCACGGTCGGCGCCGTCGGCCAGGACGCCGAGCAGCGCCTCGGCGAGCTCCGGCTTGAGCAGCCCGTGGTCGAGGGCGCGGTCCGCGGTGGTGCGGGCCATCGCGAGGTAGCCGGCCAGCGCGTGCGGGGCGTGGGCGCGCAGCTCGGCGAGGTGGGCGGCCACGGTGCCGGCGTCGCCGCGGGCGACCGGCCCGGTGAGGGCGGCGTCCCCGGAGCGCAGCGCGTTGTCCAGGGCGGCGCCGAGCAGCGGGCCGAGCATCCGGTCGGGTGCCGAGACGCCGGCGAGCCGCAGCAGTTCGAGGGACTGCGCGACGAGCGTGACCAGGTGGTTGGCGCCGAGCGCCAGAGCCGCGTGGTAGAGCGGGCGGTCCTTCTCCTCGATCCACTCGGGCTCGCCGCCCATCTCGATGACGAGCGCCTCGGCGGCGAGCCGCAGCTCGGCGGGCGCGGTGACGCCGAACGAGCAGCCGGCGAGCCGCTGGACGTCGACCGGGGTGCCGGTGAACGTCATCACCGGGTGCAGGGCGAGCGGCAGCGCGCCGGCGCGGAGCGCGGGGTCGAGGACGGCCGCGCCGTAGCGGCCCGAGCAGTGCGCGAGCAGCTGCCCGGGGCGGACGGCGCCCGTCTCGACGAGGCCGGCGACAAGACCGGGCAGCGCGTCGTCGGGGACGGTGAGCAGCACCAGGTCGGCGCGGGCCAGCACCTCGTCGGGGGCGACCAGCGGCACGCCCGGCAGCAGTTCCTCGGCCCGGCGCCGGGAGGCGTCGGAGACGCCGGAGGCGGCGACCGGCCGGTGGCCGGCCAGGGCGAGGGCGGCGGCGAGCACCGGGCCGACCCGGCCCGAGCCCACCACGCCGACGCGGAGCCGCGCGGGTCTGTCCCGCGGCTCGGTGCTCCGGGGCGCGTTGGGGGCGGCGTTCACGACGGGTGGTGCCTCTTTCGACTCAGGCGTTCCGGTCCCTGTGGTGGGTACCGGACGACGAGGCCATGCTACGGCGCGCGGGCGCCGCTGTGTCCTTCGGCGGAGCCGGCGTCAGTGCCCGCCGGCGCGCACCAGGCCCGTCTCGTAGGCGAGGACGACGGCCTGCACCCGGTCGCGCAGCCCCAACTTGCCCAGGATGCGGCCGACATGGGTCTTGATGGTGGCCTCGGAGACGAACAGCCGGCCGGCGATCTCGCCGTTGGAGAGGCCCTGGGCGATCAGGGTCAGCACCTCGCGCTCCCGGTCGGTCAGCAGGGCGAGCCCGGGGTGCGGCGCCGTGTCGGCCGTGGGCAGCAGGGGGACGAAGCGGTCGAGCAGCCGGCGGGTGGTGGAGGGGGCGACCACCGCGTCGCCGCTGTGCACGGAGCGGATGGCGGCGAGCAGTTCGTCGGGCGGCACGTCCTTGAGCATGAAACCGGCCGCGCCCGCCTTGAGGCCGCTGAACGCGTACTCGTCGAGGTCGAAGGTGGTGAGGATGAGCACCTTGGGGTCGCCAGGGCCGCCGGCGCCCTCCTGGCAGATCCGGCGGGTGGCCTCCACGCCGTCGAGCCTGGGCATCCGGACGTCCATCAGCACGATGTCGACCGCGGTGTTCCGCAGCGCCCCGATCGCCTCCAGGCCGTCGCCCGCCTCCGCCACCACCTCCATGTCCGGCTGGGCGGCCAGCACCATCTTGAAGCCGGTGCGCAACAGGACCTGGTCGTCCACCAGCATCACGCGGATCGCCATCGGATCCTCCCCCTTCTTCGCTGTTCGTTCATCGCCCGGCGTCGCTGCCGGTCAGCGGCAGCGTGGCGCTGATGCGGAAGCCGCCGCCCGGCCGTGGGCCGGCCACCAGCACGCCCCCGACCATGCCTACCCGCTCCCGCATGCCGATCAGCCCCTGACCCCGCCCGTCCGCGCCGCGCTCCTCGTACAGCTCGCGCTGGGCGCCGCGGCCGTCGTCCTCGGCGAGCACGGTGAGCTCGTCGAGATCGTAGGAGAGCCGGACGATGGCGCCCACGTCCGGGCCGCCGTGCTTGCGGGTGTTGGTCAGGGCCTCCTGGACGATGCGGTAGGCGGTGAGCTCCACGCCGCTCGGCAGCGGGCGCGGGGTGCCCTCTATCCGGAAGTCGACGGGCAGGCCGGTGTCCCTGACCTGGTCGACGAGGTCGGCCAACTGCTCGACGCCGGGCTGCGGGACGTAGTCCTGGCCGGTGACCTGGCCGCCCTCGCCGCGCAGCACACCGAGGAGCCGGCGCATCTCGGTGAGGGCCTGCCGGCCGGTGCCCGAGATGGTGTGCAGCGCGTTGCGCGTCTGCTCGGGGGCCGTGTCGAGGACGTAGGCGGCGCCGTCCGCCTGCACCACCATGACCGACACGTTGTGCGCGACGACGTCGTGCAGCTCGCGGGCTATTCGGGCGCGCTCGGCGGCGACCGCCATCCTGGCCTGGGTCTCGCGCTCCTGCTCCAGGCGGTTGGCCCGCTCCTCGAGCTCCGCGTAGTAGGCGCGGCGGGTGCGCAGCGAGTCGCCGAGGACCCAGGCGAGGAGGAAGGCGATGGTGAGGAAGACGGTGCCGGCGATGGTGTTGGCCAGGCCGCTCTCCTCCGAGTCCTCGGGCCAGCGCAGCACGGAGACGGTGGGTGCGAGCAGCGACATGGCGAGTGCGACCCTGGAGGGCCAACGCCTGGGGAGGGAGGCGACGGTGAAGGCGATGGCGAGGAACGCGAAGTCGGACGGCAACGGCCGGACGTCGGCGACCAGTTGGAAGAGGCCGATGGCCAGCGCGAGCACCAGCATCCGCTCGGGCACGACCCGGCGCAACGTCATCACGGCCCACGAGGCGAGCATGACGATCAGCGCGGCCCACTCGTCGCCCGCGTAGGCGCCGGTGCCGGGGGCCGTGATGACGACGAGCGACATGAACAGCGGCAGCAACGACCAGCAGCCGTCCACCCAGGTGGGGTGGCGGCGGATGAAGTCGTAGAGCTGGTTCACGTAACCCAGCGTAGGCAATCTGTGCGGCTCGGGAGTCAGCCCGTCGGCCGATACACGAAGCCGTCAACTACTCCTCAAGGTGGATGATGCGTGTGAGTGGGATCCCTGAGGTCATCCCCGACGAACGGCCTGAGGGCTGGCGCGCGGCGACCGAGCGCGCGCTGTACGGGCCCGGCGGCTTCTTCGTCAGCCAGGCGCCGGCGGCGCACTTCAGGACCGCCGTGCACGCCTCGTCGCTCTTCGCCGGCGCGGTGGCCGAGCTGCTGTTGCGGGTGGACGCGGCGCTGGGCAGGCCGCCGGAGCTGGCGCTGGTGGACGTCGGCGCCGGCCGGGGCGAGTTGGCGGCCGGGGTGCTTGCCGCGCTGCCGGCCGAGCCGGCCGCCCGGCTGCGGGTGCACGCGGTGGAGCGCGCCCCGCGCCCGGCCGGCCTCGACCCGCGGGTGGCCTGGCGGTCCGCGCCGCCGGCTGGCGCGGTGGGGCTGCTGTTCGCCAACGAGTGGCTGGACAACGTGCCGCTCGACGTGGCCGAGGTGGACGGCGCCGGGGTGGCCCGCCACGTGCTGGTCACGCGAGACGGCGAAGAGCGACTCGGCCCGCCGGTGCGGGGCGCGGACGCCGACTGGTTGCGCCGCTGGTGGCCGCTGGACGGCGCGCCGCCCGGCACCCGCGCCGAGATCGGGCTGCCCCGCGACGTCGCCTGGGCCGGCGCCAGGGCCAGCCTGGCGCGGGGGCTCGCGGTGGCCGTGGACTACGCGCACACCCGCGACCGCCGCCCGCCGCTCGGCACCCTGACCGGCTACCGGGACGGCCGTGAGGTGCGGGCGGTGCCGGACGGCGGCTGCGACCTGACCGCCCACGTGGCGCTCGACGCCTGCGCCGGCGCGGACGCGGCGCTGCTGACCCAGCGCGCCGCGCTGCGCGCGCTCGGCGTGGACGGCGCGCGCCCCCCGCTGGAGGCGGCGTCCCGCGACCCGGCCGGCTATCTGCGCCGGCTGGCCAGGGCCGGCGAGGCGGCCGAACTGACCGATCCGGCGGGCCTCGGCGGCTTCAGCTGGCTGGTCGAGCCGGTCGGGATCCCGGACCCGCTGGCCTGATCGGCCGGGCCCGCCGTCGTGTGCGGATCACCCGTCGATCACCCGTCGATCACTTGTCGATGTCGCCGACCACGAAGAAGAAGGAGCCGAGGATCGCCACCATGTCCGCGACCAGCGTGCCGGGCAGCAGCTCGCGCAGCGCCTGGATGTTGTTGAACGAGGCGGACCGCAGCTTCAGCCGGTACGGGGTCTTCTCCCCCTTGGACACCAGGTAGTAGCCGTTGATGCCGAGCGGGTTCTCCGTCCAGGCGTAGGTGGCGCCCTCCGGCGCCTTGAGCACCTTGGGCAGCCGCTGGTTGACCGGTCCTGGCGGCAGCTCGGCGAGCCGGTCCAGGCAGGCGTCCGCGAGGTCGAGGGCGTTCTTCGCCTGCTCCAGCAGCACCTCGAACCTGGCCAGGCAGTCCCCCGCCTCCCTGGTGACCACCCGCAGCACGTCGCCCAACTCGCCGTAGGCCAGGTACGGCTCGTCCCGGCGCAGGTCGAAGTCCACGCCGCTGGCCCTGGCGATCGGCCCCGAGATCCCGAAGGCGTGCGCCGTCTCCGGCCGCAGCACCCCGACGTCCCTGGTGCGGGCCCGGAACACCTCGTTGCCGAGCACCAGCTCGTCGAGCCTGGTCATCCCGGCGCGCACGTCGGCCACCGCGTCCCTGGCCCGCCCCGTCCAGCCGGCGGGCAGCTCGTCCTTGAGCCCGCCCACCCGGTTGAACATGTAGTGCATCCGGCCGCCCGAGACCTCCTCCATCACGTGCTGGAGGCTCTCGCGCTCGGTGAACGCGTAGAAGATCGGCGTGATGCCGCCCAGCTCCAGCGGATAGGAGCCGAGGAACATCAGGTGGTTGAGCACCCGGTTGAGCTCGGCGAGCAGGGTGCGCAGCCAGACCGCGCGCTCCGGCACCTCCATGCCGAGCATCCGCTCGACGGCCAGCACGACGCCCAGCTCGTTGGAGAAGGCGGACAGCCAGTCGTGCCGGTTGGCCAGCACGATGATCTGCCGGTAGTCGCGCGCCTCGAAGAGCTTCTCCGCGCCCCGGTGCATGTACCCCACGACCGGCTCCGCGCTGGAGATCCGCTCGCCGTCGAGTACCAGCCGCAGCCGCAGCACCCCGTGCGTGGAGGGATGCTGGGGGCCGATGTTCAGCACCATGTCGGTGCTCTCCGCGGCGCCACCCACCCCGATCACCGTCTCCGTCATGCGCGTCAGTCTTTCACTCCTCCGTGTCGCGCGCCGCCCCTCTAAGATGCATTGGTATGGACACGAGGGCTGAGAATCCGGCCCCGGCGGGGGCGGTCTCGGGGGCCGGCGACAGCTGGCGGCCCGTGGCGGGCGCGCTGCTGCGGATGCGGCGGCTGCTGTTGGTCGGCTGGCTCGCACCGCCCACCGTGGCGCTCGCCGTCCTGCTCGCGCTGCTCGCCGGCGGCCCCTGGGCGCTGTTCGCGCTGGTCCCGGCCGGCGCCGCGCTCTGGGGCTGGGGCGCCCTCGCGCGGAACTGGCGTTCCTGGGGTTACCAGGAGCGGGACGACGACCTGCTGATCAGGCGCGGCGTGCTGTGGCGGCAGCTGACCGTGGTGCCCTACGGCCGGATGCAGTTGGTCGAGGTCACCTCGGGCCCGCTGGAGCGCAGGTTCGGCCTGGCCACCCTCCAGCTGCACACCGCGGCCGCCGCCACCGACGCCACCATCCCCGGGCTGCCGCCCGCCGAGGCCGAGCGCCTGCGAGACCGCCTGACCGAGCTGGGCGAGGCCCGCTCGGCCGGGCTGTGAACCGGACGGGGGCGGGGGAACCGTGAGCGCGTTGACCGAGCGGCGGACCCGCGGCGAGGACGGCGAGCCCGGGGAGCCCGGGGAGCCAGGGGAGCCCGGGGAGCCGGGCGAGGGCGGCGAGCGCGGCGAGATACCCGCCGGCCAGGGCCACCGGCTGCACCCGGTGACGCCGTGGCGCCGCACCTGGGCGCCGTTGGCCGGGCTCGGCGCCGTCGCCGCGCAGAACGTGCAGAACCTCGACGACTGGACGAGCTCGCTCGGCCTAGTCCAGCTGGCCCTGCTGCTGCTCGCGCTGGTGCTGTGCGCCGCCGGCTACGGCTACCTGTCCTGGCGCGTCACCCGCTACCTGGTCACCGACACCGAGCTGCGGATCCGCACCGGGCTGCTGTTCCGCCGCTCCGCCCACCTGCGCCTCGACCGGATCCAGGCCATCGACGTCTCGCGGCCCATGCTGGCCAGGCTGCTCGGGGTGGCCAAGCTGAAGATGGACGTGGTCGGTTCGAGCGCGTCGGACGAGCTGGCGTACCTGTCGGAGGCCGAGGCCGTGCGGCTGCGCGCCGAGTTGCTGGCCCGCGCCGCCGGCATCGCCCCGGAGGCCGCGACGACCGCCGGCGAGGCGCCGGCCCACGAGCTATCCCAGGTGGACACCGCCACCCTGATCAGGTCGTTGGCGCTGCTCGGTACCGGTTGGGGCCTGTTGGCGATCGCGCTCGGTGTGACCTCGCTCGTCTGGTGGGGCAGCGACAGCATCGTGGCCGCCGTGTTGGCCGGGCTGCCGCTGCTGGCCGGCGCCTGGCAGTCGAGCTTCGGCGCGTTCCTCACCCAGTACGGCTGGACCGTCAGCGAGTCGCCCGACGGGCTGCGACTCGACCACGGCCTGCTCCAGCGCGACCACGCCACCGTGCCGCCAGGACGGGTGCAGGCGGTGCGGCTGGTCGAGCCGCTGCTGTGGCGGCGGCGCGGCTGGGTGCGGGTCGAACTCGACGTGGCGGGCGCGGGGAACGAGGGCGGGCTGCTGGTGCCGGTCGCCACCCGCCAGCTGGCGGCGGCCCTGGTGGGCCGGATCCTGCCGGACGTCGACATCCCGGCGGCCCTGGCCGCCATCAACCCGGCACCCGGCCGGGCCCGTTGGGCCTTCCCGGTGGGCCGGGTCGGCTACGGGCACGGGGTGACGGAGTCGGTCTTCGTGGCCAGGCACGGCCGGCTGCGGCGCGTCCACGAGCTGGTGCCGCACGCCAAGGTGCAGAGCGTCAGGATGACGCGGGGCCCCTGGGCGCAGCGGCTCGGCCTGGCGCACATCCACGTGGACCACGGCGCGGACGGCACGGCGAGCGCGCGGTTGCAGGACGAGCGGTACGTGGCGGCCGAGGTGGCCGCCCAGGCCGAGCGATCCCGGCTCGGCCGGCGTGCGGCGGCGCCGGAGCGCTGGCTGACGGGTTAGCCCCACCCACCCACCCGCTTTTCCGCGCTTCGCGCGGGGGAGGTGCGCGGCTGGCCTGCGGCGCCGTCGTGGCTGGTCGCGCAGTTCCCCGCGCCCCTTACGGGGCGCAGCCCTCAACGGGGCGCGTCAGCCGATCGCCGTGCCGCCGACGTCGCCGTCGTCGTCCTCGTCGATGTCGGCCTCGGCCGCGTCGGCCTCGTCGTCGTCCTCCTGGTCGAGCAGCACCGGCGAGCCGTGGTGTGCCCACACCTTCCACTCGCCGGTCTCGGTGCGGCGGAAGATGTTGGTGGCGACCACCATGCCGCCGACCAGCGGCCCGGCCGAGCCGTCCTCCTCGGCGGGGCCGCCGCTCAGGATGTTCTCCGTGCAGGTCACCAGCGCCGTGTCGCCCTGCACCGCGACCTCGACGTCGGTCAGGAAGAACTGGATGTACTCGGTGTTGGCCATGATCAGCGCGTAGGAGCGCATCACCTCGCCGCGCCCGCTGATCACCGGCCAGCCGGGGTGCACCACGCTGATGTCCGCGTCCAGCCAGCGCTCGGCCATCGCGTCCAGGTCGCCGCGCTCCAACGCGTCGTAGAGCCCGGTGTTGGCCGCCGTCACGGCCTCCACGTCCGTGCTGGCGCCGCTCACGCCGCCCCCTCCCCCGCCGCCGAGACGGCCCTGGCCACCCGCACCGCGTCCGCGCTGGCCCGCACCTCGTGCACCCGCACCGCCCAGGCGCCGTCCCGCGCGGCGAGCGCGGTGACGGCGGCCGTGGCCGCGTCCCGCTCCCTGGCCGGCGGCGGCCCGCCGCCGGGACCGGCGAGCACCCGGCCGAGGAACCGTTTGCGGGACGCCGCCACCAGCAGCGGCAGCCCGAGTTCGGCGCGCAGCCGCCGGGTGGCGGCGACCAGCGCCAGGTCGTGCTCGGCGTTCTTGGCGAAGCCGAGACCCGGATCGACGATCAGCCGGTCGGACGTGATCCCGCCCTCGACGGCGCGCGCCACGCTCTCCCGCAGCTCCGCGAGCACCTCGGCCACCACGTCCCCGTAGACCGCGCGGTCGTTCATGTCGACGCTCTGCCCGCGCCAGTGCATCACCACGAACGGCACCCCGGCCGCCGCGACCACCGGCACCATCCGGGGGTCGGCGCGGCCGCCGCTGACGTCGTTGACGAGCCGCGCGCCGGCCGCGACGGCTTGCTCGGCGACCCCGGCCCGCATCGTGTCGACGCTGACCACCACGCCCTCGCGCGCCAACTCCCGCACGACGGGGATGACCCGGCGCAGCTCCTCCGGCTCGTCCACCCGGGTCGCGCCCGGTCGGGTCGACTCGCCCCCCACGTCGACGAGGTCGGCGCCCTCGGCCACCAGGTCGAGGCCACGTTTCACCGCGGACTCGGCGTCGAACCAACGCCCCCCGTCCGAGAACGAGTCCGGTGTGACGTTGACCACCCCCATGACCGCGCAGCGATCCCAGCTGGGCAGCCCGGTCACGTGGCCGTACGAGATGTTCATGCGTCAAGGGTAGGGGCTCACCGGCCGCCGGAGCGGGCCGAGAAGCGACCTGGTGCCGCGCCGTGCCAGGGCGTAAGGCACCATCGGGCGGTGTGTCCCCGGGTAGGGGAAGCCGATCGCCCCGCGCGGGTAGATTCGAACGCCTCGGAGGGGTTTCATGCCCTTGGCACCTGCGACCATCCCCGGGCATGACGAGACCTGGACCAGCGTTCAAGCAGCGAACGACGAGAGGGAGTGACGCCGTGGACGTGATCGCCCTGCACGGGCTGAGCGCCAAGGGCTACCACGGGGTCCTCCCGCACGAGCGCGCCGAGGGGCAGACCTTCGTGGTCGACGTCCGACTCGGCGTCGACACGCGCGCGGCCGCGGCCGACGACGACCTGGCGAAGACGGTGCACTACGGCGTGCTGGCCGAACAGATCACCGCGGTCGTCACCGGCGAACCCTGCGACCTGATCGAGACGCTGGCCCAGCGGATCGCCGACCGGTGCCTCGGGCATCCGCCGGTCCAGTGGACCGAGGTCACCGTGCACAAGCCGCGGGCGCCCATCGCCGTTCCCTTTGACGACGTGACCATCACCATCAAGCGGAGCCGAGCATGACCCCCAGCAACGCCGCTTCTTCCCCCGACCCCACCGTCCAGCCCGTGCCCGCCTCCGTCGTCCAACAGGTCGACGCCGCGGACTCGACCCTGCACAACCCGCAACGCGCCGTCATCTCCCTCGGCAGCAACCTCGGCAACCGCCTGGAGACCCTCCAGGGCGCGATCGACGCCCTCGAGGACACTCCCGGCGTGCGCGTGAAGGCCGTGTCGCCGGTGTACGAGACCCAGCCGTGGGGGGTGGATCCGGGCAGCCAGCCCACCTACTTCAACGCGGTGGTGATCGTGAAGACGACGCTGCCGCCGTCCTCCCTGCTGGAGCGGGCGCACGCCATCGAGGAGGCGTTCGAGCGGGTGCGGGACACCCGTTGGGCGCCGCGCACCATCGACGTGGACATCGTCTCCTACCAGGGCGTGGTCTCCGACGACCCGACGCTCACCCTCCCCCATCCCCGCGCCCACGAGCGGGCGTTCGTGCTCGTGCCGTGGCACGATGTCGATCCGGGGGCGGAGGTTCCCGGCCATGGCCCGGTGGCCGGACTGCTGACCGCGCTCCCGGAACAGGGCGTCGTCGCGCGCCCCGACCTCACCCTGGTGCTGCCCGACTGAGCGAGCCCGTCCGCGCCCACCACGAGCCCAGCCTCCCGGACTGATTGGGACCGAAGTTCACCGTCATGAACCAACTGCGGATCCGCACCCTGGCCGGCCTGTTCATCGCCGCTGCGGCGCTGTGTTGGGCAGCGGCCGGGCTGTGGGACTCCCTCGACAACACACTGCCCGCGGTGCCGCTGCTCGCGCCGGTCATCCTCGCGCTGATCGCGGTCGTGCTGCTGGCCACCGCGCTTTCGCTGCGGTCCCGGCTGCGCGCCCAGCGCGAACGGCGCCCCGGCGCGAAGCCGGTGGACCGGATGATGGCGGCGCGCGCCGTGGTCTTCGGCCAGGCGAGCGCGCTGGTGTCGGCGCTGGTGGCCGGCGGGTACGGGGGGTTCGGGCTGTTCCTCCTGATGTACCGGATGGACGTGGCCAACCGGCGCGATCAGGCGCTCTACGCCGGCCTCGCGGTGGTGGCCGGGCTCGCGGTGGTGGCGGCCGCGCTCTACCTGGAGCGCGTCTGCCGGCTGCGGGACGGGGACGACGACGAGGGCCACGGCGGCCGGGGGCCGATAGGCCACCGCGCGTAGCCCCCGGCCCCAGCGGCCCCAGCGGAGCGGTTACGCGCCGCTGACCGCGTCGAGGTCGACGGCCGAGCGGGCCACGTCGCGCGCGTCGGCGTCGATGGAGCGGCGCAGCGCCTCGTGCAGCCCGCTGGGGGTGAGCACGCCGAGGAAGCGGTCGTCGTCGCGCGGGTCGAGCACCGCGATCCAGCCCGCGTCGTACTGGAGCATGGTGCTGAACGCCTGCTTGAGCGAGGCGCCGAGCGGCAGCGTGGCGTCCATCCGACGCGCGTAGCCGGCGACCGGGCCGACCGCGTCCATACCGCCGGCGTCCGGTATCGGCACCCAGCCGTGCAGCGCCTCCCGCTCGTCGAGCACCACGGCCCACCGCACGCCGTCGGCGCGCATCAGGGCGGCGGCCCGGTCCATCGGGTCGGCGAGGTGCACCACCGGCGGCCGCTCCAGGTCGCCCTTCTCGACGGGCGTCACCGAGAGCCGCTTGAGCCCGCGGTCGCTGCCGACGAAGGCCGCCACGTGGTCGTTGGCCGGGTTGCCGAGCACGGCGGCCGGCGAGTCGAACTGCTCGACGCGGCCCTGCCCGAAGACCGCCATCCGGTCGCCGAGCCTGACCGCCTCCTCCACGTCGTGGGTGACGAACAACACGGTCTTGCGCATCTCGGCCTGGAGCCGCAGGAACTCGTTCTGCAGCCGCTCGCGCACCACCGGGTCGACGGCGCCGAACGGCTCGTCCATCAGCAGCACCGGCGGGTCGGCCGCCAGCGCCCTGGCCACGCCGACCCGCTGCCGCTGCCCGCCGGAGAGCTGGTCGGGGTAACGGCCGCCGTAGACGGCGGGGTCGAGGCCGACGAGTTCGAGCAGCTCGGCGGCGCGGCGGCGTGCCTCGGCCTTCCGCCGGCCGAGCAGCAGCGGCACGGCTGCGGCGTTGTCCAGGACGGTGCGGTGCGGAAAGAGGCCGACCTGCTGGATGACGTAGCCGATCCGGCGGCGCAGCCGCACCGGGTCCTGGCCGGCGATGTCCGCACCGCCGAGCAGTATCCGGCCGGACGTCGGCTCCTCCAGCCGGTTGACCAGCCGCATCGTGGTGGTCTTGCCGCAGCCCGAGGGACCGACGAGCGTGACCAGCTCGCCCTCGGCCACCTCGAGATGGAGGTCGTCCACGGCGAGCGTGCCGTCCGGGTAGCGCTTGGAAACGTGGTCGAACTGCAACATGTTCATCAGTCTGTCAGGTTTCCCGGCTAGGGTGCTTGAACATGAGTGCGGTGAGCGCCGAGAACTGCCTGGCGGCGAACGAGTGGATCTGCGGAGAGTATGTCCGCAGTCGTGGCCAGGAGCTGACCGACGCCACCCTCGAACACGTCGTGATCGCCACCACGTCGGTGGGCATCGCGATCCTGGTCGCCTTCCCGCTGGCCCTGCTCGCCCGCCGGTGGCGGCCGGCCGCCGGCTCGATCCTGGGCCTGACCACCGTGCTCTACACGATCCCGTCGCTCGCCATGTACGCGCTGCTCCTGCCGGTGTTCGGGCTCACCGCCTCGGTGGTGATCTGCGGCCTGGTGCTCTACTCACTCACCGTGCTGGTCCGCAACATCCTCACCGGGCTCGACTCGGTCCCGGCCGAGGCCAGGGACGCGGCCCGGGGCCTGGGCTACGGCCGCTGGCGGCTGCTGTTCGGCGTCGAACTGCCGCTCGCGGTGCCCGCGCTGATGGCCGGGGTGCGGATCGCCACGGTCTCCGCCGTCTCGCTGACCACGGTCGGCGCCATCGTCGGCCACGGCGGGCTCGGCAACCTCATCCACACCGGCATGCGGAGCTACTTCAAGGCGCAGGTGCTCACCGCCTCCGTGCTGTGCGTGCTGCTCGCCGTGCTGGCCGACCTGCTGCTGCTCGCGCTGCAACGGCTGCTGACGCCCTGGACCAGGGCGGCCGCCACCGGCGGCGGGCGGCGCGCCAACCGCGCGGCACGGCGAGGCCGCCGGGAGGCCGTCGGGCAGGAAGCGGCGCTCGACGCCAAGGGGGCGATCTGACATGGGTGTCTTCGCCGACGCGTGGACCTGGCTCACCACCGGCGCGAACTGGTCGGGCGACGCGGGCGTCTGGCACCGGCTCGCCGAACACCTCTCCCTCACCGGGATCTCGCTGCTCGTCTCCTGCGCCGTGGCGCTGCCGCTCGCCTGCTGGCTCGGCCACGCCGGCGGGCGCCGGATCGGCGGCGCGCTGGCCATCAACATCTCCAACGTCGGGCGCGCGGTGCCCACCTTCGCCGTGCTGGTGCTGCTCACCCTCGGCCCGCTCGGCCGCCACGGCGACCTGCCGGTCCTCGTCGCGCTGGTGCTCTTCGCCGTGCCGCCGCTGCTCACCAACGCCTACGTGGGCATCTCCGAGGCCGACCGGGACGTGGTCGGCGCGGCGCGCGGCCTCGGCATGTCGCGCTGGCAGTTGTTGACGCGCGTCGAACTGCCGCTGGCGTTCCCGCTGATCATGACGGGCGTCCGGACGGCGGCGGTGCAGATCGTCGCCACCGCCACGCTGGCCGCGCTGCCGGGCGGCGGGGGGCTCGGCCGGATCATCACCGCCGGCTTCGCGAACTACCGCACCGCGCAGGTGGTCGCGGGCGCCGTGCTCGTCGCCGTGCTGGCGCTGGCCGTCGAGGGGGCGCTCACGCTGCTGCAACGCGCCATCGACCCGGCGCGGCGGCGCAAGCGCCGTACCCGGGAGCAGGGCGCCACCGGCGCCGCCGACGGCGGCGGCCAGCCGGACGGCGGCCCCAAGGCCGGCCCGCCAGCGGGCCCGAGCCCCGGCACCGGCCCGGCCGACGCACCGGCCACGCCCCACCCCACCGCCGCTGGCGTCAGCGCCTCCCGCGCCCAGGCCCGGGCCGCACGCGCGGCCCCCGAGTCCACGCCAGGCGCCACAGACGCCGTCTGAGCCACCGAAGTCGTCGAATAACCCGAACGAGGGAGACCCCGTGACCGCGACCACCAAGCGCGCCCGCACCCGTGCCAGCCGACTCGGCGTCGGCGGCATCGCCGCCCTCGCCCTCACCCTGTCCCTGGCCGCCTGCGGCGGCGACAGCCTCGAATCCGAGGGTGACAGCGGCGGAGGCGGAGGCGGCGGCGAGCAGAGCGGCAGCGACGCCGGCGGCTCGCTGACCATCGGCGGCGCCAACTTCACCGAGGCCACCATCATGGCCGAGCTCTACGCGGGGATCCTCGCGGACGCCGGCTACTCGACCACCGTCACCACCGTGGACAGCCGCGAGATCTACCAGCCGGAGCTGGAGAGCGGCGGCATCGACATCGTGCCCGAGTACGCCGCCACGCTGACCGAGTTCCTCAACGCCCAGACCAACGGCCCGGACGCCGAGCCGGTGGCGAGCTCCGACGTCGACGCGACCGTCGCGGCGCTGCGCGAACTCGCCGAGCCGCGCGGCCTCACCGTGCTGGACGCCGGCGAGGCCGCGGACCAGAACGCGTTCGCCGTCAGCGAGGAGTTCGCCGCCGAGCACGACCTGACCACCCTCTCCGACCTCGGCGAGTCCGGGCTGCCGATCCGGCTCGCGGCCGGCGACGAGTGCGCCGAACGCCCCTTCTGCCAACCGGGTCTCGAGGAGACCTACGGCATCGACATCACCGAGATCGACCCGCGCGGCGTCGGCACCGTCCAGGCCAAGCAGGCCGTGGCGGACGGCCAGGACGACATGGTGCTGACCACCACCACCGACGCCACGCTCGACCAGTTCGGCCTGGTACTGCTGGAGGACGACCTGAACCTCCAACTCGCCGACAACCTGCTCCCGGTCCTCAACTCCGAGAGCGCGGGCGACGAGGAGATCGCCGCGGCCCTCGGCCGCCTGACCGAAACCCTCACCACCGACGACCTGATCGAGCTCAACCGGCAGGTCGACTCGGAGCGCCGCACGGCCGAGGACGTCGCGGGCGACTATCTCGCCGATCGGGGTCTGATCACCAACTGACCCATCGCCGCAGGTGGTTGGGGGATCAGCGCGCCGGCCGGAGAATCCGCGAGGTAACCGGCCGGCCACAACCCGCCGGGTGCCCTCCCACGGGTCGTCCGCGTCACGGTAAGTTTCGACCATGGCACGTGGACGTCACCGTAACGCGGCACTGCACCGGGTGTTGATCCCTTCCGCTCTCGGCGGCTCCGCGCTGCTGTGCGCGGCGCTCGCCTGGGTGCTCGGCGGCACGGCGGCCAGCGCGCTGGCGACCGTCGCCGCGTTCGCCGCGGTGACGGCGTCGGCGCTGCTCCGCCGCTGGGACCTGGAGGCGGGGCGGACGGTCGCCCGGGAGCGGGCGGCGAAGGCGGGGATGAGCTGGCAGGTCGACGAGCGGCAGGCCGAGCTCGAAGAGGCCCAGGAGCTGGTGAGCCAGCTGGAGGACAAGATCCGCGGCAAGCGGGCCGACCTCGGCCGGCTGCGCTCGGAGCACGCCGACCTGCTGCGCCGCTACGCCACCGCGGAGAGCGAGCGGGCCAGGGCCCTCGAAGGCCGCAGGCGGCTGGCCCTGGAGGCCTCGGAGCCGGCCAGGGAGCTGACCTCCGAGCCCACCGACCACCGCACGGCCGCCGGCGCCCCGACCCGGCTCACCTACCTCCAGGCGTACGAGGCGCTCGGCCGGCTCTCCCGGAGCGCCGCCCGCCAGCGCGAGGCCGTGCCCACGGCCGCGGCCGAGCTGCCGGCGGCGTCGGCCGCGGAGGAGAAGGCCGCGGAGGAGACGTCGGCCGAGGAGACGGCTGCGGAGGAGACGTCGGCGCGTCCGGCGGCCGAGCCGGAGCGCGACTCCTCGAACGCGCCGGCGCTCAGCCGGCGGGAGGAGCGCTGGCAGCGCGAGCGCCGGGAGGTCCCGGCGCTCCCGGCGCAGGGCGGTAGCCCCCGCCAGGCCGACGCGGGCGGCTCCCGGTTCAACTTCTTCGGCTCGCCGGCCGCCCCGGCCAAGGCCGGGACCCGCCGCACGCCGGCGCACGACGAGCCCGAGGGCGACACCGCCCCCGAGCGCGAGCCGGCCAGCGCGCTTGACGAGGCCCGCGAGAGCCGCTGACGCGACTCCGGGCCACCGGCCAGCGGCCGAGCCCGTCAGCGGGCCAGGATCAGGCTCATCGCCTCGGCCCGCGTCGCCGCGTCCCGTAGCTGGCCCCGCACCGCCGAGGTGGTCGTCTTGGCCCCGGGCTTCCGCACCCCGCGCATCGTCATGCACATGTGCTCGCACTCCACCACCACGATCACCCCGCGCGGCTCCAGGATCCGCATCAGCGAGTCGGCGATCTGGGTGGTGAGCCGCTCCTGCACCTGCGGCCGGCGGGCGAACACGTCCACCAGCCGCGCCAGCTTGGAGAGGCCGGTGATCTTCCCGCTGGCCGCCGGGATGTAGCCGATGTGCGCGTAGCCCACGAAGGGCACCAGGTGGTGCTCGCAGGACGACAGCACCTCGATGTCCTTGACCAGCACCATCTCGTCGTGCCCAAGGTCGAACGTGGTCGTCAGCACGTCCTCGGGGCGCTGCCAGAGGCCCGCGAATATCTCCCGGTAGGCCCGCGCCACCCGCGCCGGGGTGTCCCGCAGCCCCTCCCGGTCCGGGTCCTCGCCGACCGCGATCAGCAGTTCGCGGATGGCACTCTCGGCGCGCTTCTCGTCGAACTCGCCGATCGGCCCAGGCCCGGACTGGTCCGGCAGTGTCACCGGGTCGGTCATAGCGTTCCTCGTTCCTTGATCACGACGCGCACCGTGGCTCCGCACACGTCCGCGCCCCTCACCATAGAACGTGAGGGGCGCGGACGGACATTCCGGGACCAGCCGGCGAAGAACCCCGGATCAGTCCTCGGTGCGCTGGTCCTCCAGCGGGGGCACGGCCTTCTCCAGGCTCCCGTTGGCCAGGTTGATCTCCTTCACCGGGAAGGTGACCGGCGGCCGGGTGGACGGCGTGCGCCGGTTGGACCCCGTCCACGCCGGGCGGGCCGGGCGCTTCACGACGCCGGCGAAGATCTCGGCGAGGTCCTCCTTGTTGAGGGTCTCCCGCTCGAGCAGCGCCAGCACCAGGTTGTCGAGCACGTCCCGGTTCTCCACCAGGATCTCCCACGCCTCGTTGTGCGCGGTCTCGATGAGCGTCTTGACCTCACCGTCGACCACGCCGGCGACCTCCTCCGAGTAGTCGCGCTGGTGGCCCATGTCCTTGCCGAGGAAGGGCTCGGAGCTGTCGGTGCCGAACTTGATGGCGCCGAGCCGCTCGGTCATGCCGAACTGGGTGACCATCGCCCGCGCGGTGGCGGTGGCCTTCTCGATGTCGTCGCCTGCGCCGGTGGTCGGGTCGTGGAAGACGAGCTCCTCGGCCGCCCGGCCGCCCATCATGTAGGCCAGCCGGTCGAGCATCTCGTTCCGCGTGGTGGAGTACTTGTCCTCCTCGGGCAGCACCATGGTGTAGCCCAGGGCGCGGCCGCGGGAGAGGATCGTCACCTTGTGCACCGGGTCGCTGTTGGGAGAGGCCGCCGCGACCAGGGCGTGCCCGCCCTCGTGGTACGCGGTGATCATCTTCTCCTTCTGGCTCATGATCCGGGTGCGCTTCTGCGGGCCGGCGACCACCCGGTCGATGGCCTCGTCCAGGAACTTGTTGTCGATCGACTTCGCGTTGCCCCGGGCGGCGAGCAGCGCCGCCTCGTTGAGCACGTTGTTCAGATCGGCGCCGGTGAAGCCGGGGGTGCGCCGGGCGACGGCCGACAGGTCGACGTCCGGGGCGACCGGCTTGCCCTTCTGGTGCACCTTGAGGATCTCCAGCCGGCCCTGCATGTCCGGACGGTCCACCGCGATCTGCCGGTCGAAGCGGCCGGGACGCAGCAGCGCCGGGTCCAGGATGTCCGGCCGGTTGGTGGCGGCGATCAGGATCACGCCGCCCTTGACGTCGAAGCCGTCCATCTCGACCAGCAGCTGGTTCAGCGTCTGCTCGCGCTCGTCGTGCCCGCCGCCCATGCCGGCGCCGCGGTGCCGGCCGACGGCGTCGATCTCGTCCACGAAGACGATGGCCGGCGCGTTGGCCTTGGCCTGCTCGAACAGGTCGCGGACCCGGGAGGCGCCGACGCCGACGAACATCTCGACGAAGTCGGATCCGGAGATGGAGTAGAACGGGACGCCAGCCTCGCCGGCCACGGCGCGGGCCAGCAGCGTCTTACCGGTGCCGGGCGGGCCGTAGAGCAGGACGCCCTTGGGGATCTTGGCGCCGACGGCCTGGAACTTCGCGGGCTCCTGGAGGAATTCCTTGATCTCCTGGAGCTCCTCCACGGCCTCGTCGGATCCGGCCACGTCGGCGAAGGTGGTCTTCGGCGTGTCCTTGGTGATCAGCTTGGCCTTGGACTTGCCGAAGTTCATCACCCGCGAGCCGCCGCCCTGCATCTGATTCATCAGGAACAGGAACACGATGATGATCAACAGGAACGGCAGGATGGAAAGCAGCATGCCCACGAACGGGTTCTGCGACTTCGGCGAGACGGTGTACCCGTCCGTCAGCTGGCCGTCCTGGTACTTCGACTGGAGCATCGAGGCGAGGTTCTCGCCCTGCCCGTCGATGTAGCTGGCCTGGACGCGGGAGCTGCCCTCGATCTCCCGGCCGTTCTCGAGCTCGATCCGGATCATGTTCTCGTCGCCGGTGGTGAGCTCGGCGGACTTCACATGATTCTGGCTGATCGCCTGTACGACCTCGCCGGTGTCCACCTTCTTGTAGCCCTCGGAGGAGCTGAACACCTGCATCAGCAGAATTACGGCGAGGACGGCCAGCACGATCCACATCACTGGCCCACGGAAATAGCGCTTCACGTCTATCCATACGGGGCGGCGAGGCCCCGTCCCTCCTGCCACATCTAGGCACAGCGCCCGGAAGGGATCTGCTGTGCGTGCGGTGTCCTTGTCTTCATCCAACGGTAGGGGATGAACCGGTGTTCCCGGCCATCCCCTGCGTTCCGGCCCCGCCCGGCACTACCCCGCTAGGAGCTGTAGACGTGCGGGGCCAGCGTTCCGACGAAGGGCAGATTGCGGTACTTCTCCGCGTAGTCGAGGCCGTATCCCACCACGAACTCGTTGGGGATGTCGAAACCGACCCACTCCACCTCGATGTCGACCTTGGCCGCGTCCGGCTTGCGCAGCAGCGTGCAGACGCGGATCGAGGCCGGCTCCCGCGAGCCGAGGTTCGACAGCAGCCAGGAGAGGGTGAGTCCTGAGTCGATGATGTCCTCGACGATCAGCACGTGCCGGCCCTTGATGTCGGTGTCCAGGTCCTTGAGGATCCGCACCACGCCGGAGGACTGGGTGCCGGCGCCGTAGGACGACACCGCCATCCAGTCCATGGTGACCGGCGACGACAGGGTCCGTGCGAGGTCCGCCATGACCATCACGGCACCCTTGAGGACCCCCACCAGGAGGAGTTCCTTCCCGGCGTACTCGGCGTCGATCCTGGCGGCCAGCTCCCGGAGCTTGGCATCGATCTGTTCCTTGGTGATGAGCACCGACTCCAGGTCGGCCCCCAGGTCCGTCTCTCGCACCCGCGCCACTGCTCTCTTCCGGCTCTTCCCGCTCATCCGGGTCTGGCTCCGCTGGCCGCAGGTCCGTGCCGAAACTCGCCCCTCGACTCGCCTACTGACTCGCCTGCTGGATCACCAGTCTGCCACCCTGCCTGCTGGCCTCGACGCGGCCCGGCAGATTCAGCGGACGCTGGCCCCGCCACGCCGTGATCAGCCGGTCGGTCTCCTCGATGTGCCGGGCGAAGAGCGAGCCCGGGGGCGAGCCGGCCGCGATGGCCGCCCGGCGCAGCACCCGGCGCCGCACGGCGGGCGGCAGGGCGCTCAACTCCGCCACGCCGAGCGCGCCGTCGGGGCGGGTGGCCGCCCGGTGGGCGCCCTCCGCCCAGGCGTCGAGGGCGTCGGCGTCGTCCCTGGAGAGCAGCGCGGTGCGGGCCAGGGCCTCGACCACGCCGCGGCCGAGCGCCTTCTCCAGGGCGGGCAGCGCCTCGTGGCGGACGCGGGAGCGGGTGTAGGACGGGTCGGTGTTGTGCGGGTCGTCCCAGACGGGGAGCGACTGCACGAGGCAGGCCTTGCGGGTGGTCTGCCGGTCGATGCCGAGGAACGGGCGCCGGTAGCGGAGGGCGGTGCCCTGGGCGCCGGAGAGGCTGCCTGAGACGGCGGCCATGCCGGCGAGCGAGCGGGTGCCCGAGCCGCGGGCCAGGCCGAGGAGCACGGTCTCCGCCTGGTCGTCGCGGGTGTGGCCGAGGAGCACGGCCGCGGCGCGGTGGCGCTCGGCCGTGGTGTCGAGGGCGGCGTAGCGGGCGCTGCGGGCGGCCGCCTCGGGGCCGCCGGCGCGGCCCACGTCCACCGGGACGACGTCCACCGGGTCGAGGCCGAGGGAGGAGAGCCGCTCGGCGACCTCGGTGGCGCGGAGGTCGGAGCCGGGCTGGAGGCCGTGGTCGACGGTGACGCCGCCGGCGCGGACGCCGGCCTTCGGGGCCTCGAAGGCGAGGGCGGAGGCGAGGGCCATGGAGTCGGCGCCGCCGGAGCAGGCCACCAGCACGAGGGGCTGGGGGAAGCGGGAGGGGCGGCCGGCGGACGAGGGGCGGGGGGCCTCGTCGGCGCTGCGGGCGTTGTCGGCGCTGTCGGCCTTGTGGTGATCGGCCTTGTGATGTTCGGCCTTGAGGTGATCGGCCTGGTCGTGATCGGTGTCGGCCTTGGCGGCCTCGTTCAGGATGTCGTGAAGCACGCGGCGGACCGCCAGGCGTATCGCGGCGACCGAGGGGTGGGGACCCATATCCGAATCACTTCTTTCTGCGGGGTGCTCGGGAAGTACTGTCACACCGAGTGCTGTCACGCTGAGTGCGTAAATGGTGACAGAGAAGGTCTGTTACCCGAGCATCGCACGCCCGGCATTGCCGCCACGGTCCCTCGTACGGGTGATTTTGGGGCGTTTGGCCGGCGGCTCGGACTAGGCGGGGCCGGGGCCGACCCTGGCCAGCCACCGCTCCGGGTGGGAGATCTCCTCCTTGGTGGGCAGCGTGTTCGGCGAGGTCCAGACCCGGTTGAAGCCGGCCATGCCGCCGGCCTCGACCACGGTGCGGACGAACCGCTCGCCGTCCCGGTACTGCCGCAGCTTGGCGTCGAGGCCGAGCAGCCGGCGCAGCGCCCGGTCGAGCCGGCCGGCGCCGGCCTGCCGACGCTTGGTGAACTTCTCGCGGATCTCGGCGACGGACGGCACCACGGCCGGCCCCACGCCGTCCATCACGTAGTCCGCGTGCCCCTCGATCAGCGACATCACGGCGGTGAGCCGGTCCAGGATCTCCCGCTGACGCGGGGTCTGCACCAGGTCGACGATGCTGGGCCCGCCGGCGCGCTCCGCCGCCTCCGCGGCCTCCTCCGCGCCCCGGCCGCCCACCGACTGGGCGGCCCGCCGCAGCCGCTCCACCAGGGTGGCCGGGTCCACGTCCGCCTCGACGAGGAACGCCTGGATCTCGCTCTCCAGGTGGTCGCGGAGCCACGGCACCGCGGTGAACTGGGTGCGGTGGGTCTCCTCGTGCAGGCAGACCCAGAGCCGGAAGTCGTGGGGGTGGACGTCGAGTTCGCGCTCGACGTGGACGATGTTGGGCGCGACGAGCAGCAGCCGGCCGGCACCGGGGCCCGGCAGGTCCGGGCCGGCGGGCGCGAAGGTCTCGTACTGGCCGAGCACCCGGGAGGAGAGGAACGCCAGCAGCATGCCGACCTCGACGCCGGTGACCTTGCTGCCCATGGCGGTGAGCGCGGTGCCGCCGGGCACCGCGGCGCGGCGCTCCCGCATCCGGGACATCAGCGGCCCGAGCACCTCGCGGAACCCGGCCACGTTGGCCCGCACCCAGCCGGGCCGGTCCACGACGAGCACCGGCGTGTCGACGCCACCGGAGTCGAGCGCGGTGAACTCCCGCACGTGGCGCTCGGAGGAGACGGCGTGCCGGCGCAGCTCGGCGACGACCGAACGGGCCTCCTCCCGACTCACCTCGGGGCCCGGCCGCAGCACGCGGGTCGCGGTGGAGACCGCCAGCTTCCAGTCGACCAGGTCGGTACCGCCGAGTGACGTCATGCCCCCCACGGTACGGCGCCCCTCACCCCAGGGCTAGCGGCCCAGGGGCGGCGGGCGGGCCAGGCGTCAGTGGGCCAGGCCGGCGAGGGCGGCGGCGGCCTCGTCGAGTGCCGACTCGGCCGCGGCCGGGTCCCGGGTGTCGGAGGCGAGGAAGGCGAAGGCCAGCACCCGGCCGTCGCTCGTGGCGACCGTGCCGGCAAGGCTGTTGACCCCGGTGAGGGTGCCGGTCTTGGCGCGCACCACGCCGGCGCCGCCGACGCCGGACTCGCCCGCGTCGTACCGGCCGGCCAGCGTGCCGGAGAAGCCGGCCACCGGCAGGCCGGTGAGGGCGGTCCGCAGCTCGGGCCGCTCCGGGTCGGCCGCGACCGCGAGGGCGCGGGTCAGCAGGTCGGCGGTGACCCGGCCCTCCCGGTCGAGGCCGCTGGCGTCGACCAGGCGGGCGCCGTCGAGCGGCAGCCCGAGCCCGTCGAGCCTGGCGTGGACGGCGCGGCTCGCGCCGCGGAAGTCGGCGGGCTGGTCGCCGGCGAGTGCGGTGTGCCTGGCCAGCGCCTCGGCCAGGTCGTTGTCGCTGTTCGTCAGCATCCGCTCGACCAGCGCCGACAGGGGCGCGGAGCGGTGGGCGGCCAACTCGTCGGCGTCGTCGGGGGCGTCGCCGCGCTTCGGCTCGCCGCCCTCGACGTCGAGCCCGGCGTCCCGCAGGGCGTCGGCGAAGGCGTCGGCGGCGTCGGCCGCCGGGTTGTCGGCGCGGGGCGCCGGGCCGCTGGTGCTGTCGTCGAGACGGCCCTCGTTGAGCTGGAGCGGGGTGATGATCGCGATGTTGTCGTTTACTCCGATGGGGTGACGCTGCTCGCGCGGGTAGAGGGAGACGTCGTAGCCGACCCGCGCCGCGTCCACGCCCCGGTCGGCGAGGGCACCGACGGTGCTCCTGGCGAGGTCGGTCAGGTCGTCGGCGGTGAGGGTGGGGTCGCCGCCGCCGACCAGGACGACGCTCCCGGCCTCCTCGTCCCAGCGGACCGTGGTGGCGAGCCGGTGGTCAGGGCCGAGCGCGTCGAGGGCGGCGACGCCGGTGAGGATCTTGACGGTGGAGGCCGGCGTCCGGCTGGTGCCGGCCTGGTCGGCGTAGAGCGAGTCGCCGGACTCCAGGTCGATGACGGCGACCCCGACGTCCTCGCCGAGCGCGGAGCCCCGCAGCAGCGGGCCGAGCACCCGCTCCACCACCTCGGCGGCCGGCCCGGTGCCCTCGCCGTCCAGCGGCACAAGCACCGGCTGCGCCCCGGGGACGGTGCCGGCGATCCGCTCGGCCTCCGCGCGCCGCTCGTCGCCGGCGGTCGCCTGGTCGTGCTCGGCCGAACGCTTGCCCGAGTCCCAGGGGCCGGCGAGGGCGACCACCAGCGCGGCCACCGCGAGACCGGCCGTGCCGGCGGCGATGACGAGGCGCCAGGTGGCCTGGTGGGCACGGAGGTTGTCACGGAGGAACCGTCGCACCACCGCAAGCGTCTCCGCCGCCCTGTGCACCACGGACCAGCCCCTTTCGCGAGCAGACACCCCCGTGAGGGACACTTAACCACCTGTCGCGTGCATAGATCGGTTAAGGAGTCCCTCAGTGGAGTTCGACGTCACCATCGAGATTCCGAAGGGTTCGCGGAACAAGTACGAGGTGGATCACAAGAGCGGACGCATCCGTCTGGACCGCCACCTCTTCACCTCGACGGTCTACCCGGCCGACTACGGCTTCGTCGAGGGAACCCTCGGGGAGGACGGCGACCCGCTGGACGCGCTGGTGCTGCTCGACGAGCCCACCTTCCCCGGCTGTCTGATCCGGTGCCGGACGATCGGCATGTTCCGGATGCGGGACGAGGCCGGCGGCGACGACAAGCTGCTGTGCGTGCCGGCGTCCGACCCGCGGATGGAGCACCTGCGCGACATCCACCACGTCAGCGAGTTCGACCGGCTCGAGATCCAGCACTTCTTCGAGGTCTACAAGGACCTGGAGCCCGGCAAGTCGGTCGAGGGCGCCAACTGGGTGGGCCGCGCCGAGGCCGAGGCCGAGATCGAGGCGTCGTACAAGCGGGCCGCGGAGGCGGGCGAGGGCCACCACTGAGGCACGACGCACCCGCCGGGCCGGCTGTGAGACGCTGAAGGCAGAGCCCGGACCGGCTCCTGGACGAGGTGCGCCGTACCCAGCCCCACGACAAGACGGCGCGGGGAGTCGTGTCTGTCATGGCGTGGATTCTGCTGATCGTGTCCGGAGTGCTCGAGGCCGTCTGGGCGACGGCGCTCGGCAAGTCCGACGGATTCTCCAAGCCGCTGCCGACCGCGGTCTTCGCGGTCGGCCTGGCGCTGTCGATGACCGGTCTCGCGCTGGCCCTGCGCTCCGTGCCGGTGGGCACGGGGTACGCGATCTGGGTGGGCATCGGTGCCGTGCTCACCGCCGGCTACGGGATGGTGTTCGGTGGTGAGTCGGCTTCGCTGCTGCGGGTGGCGCTGCTGGCCGGCATCGTCGGCTGTGTGATCGGCCTCAAGCTGGCCCACTGATCCCTGGCCGGGCCTTCCTGGCCCGGCGGTTCCTGGCCGGGCCTTCCTGGGGCCCGGCGGGTGCTCAGAAGCCGCGGGTGCGCTTGGCGCCGCGGCGGCCGATCGGCGTGATGAGCCCGGGGGTTCCGATGAACAACCGGGCCATCTCGCTGCCCAGGTTCACTCCGACGGCGATGGCGAGCGCCAGCGTGATCGCGGTGAGCAGGTTCTGGATGCCGGCGTCCACGTTGCCCTGGGCGAAGCCGAGCAGGCCGAGGTAGACGGCGCCACCCGGCAGCAGCGGGCCGATCGCCGCCGTGACGTACGGCAGTGACGAGGTGAACCGGTAGCGGGACTCGAGCTGGCCGAACAGGCCGACCATGCCCGCGCCGACGGCGGTGGCGGCGAACGGCGAGAGGCCGGCCGTGTCGTGCATGGCGCCGTAGATCAGCCAGGCGATGCCGCCGTTGAGGGTGGCGGGGACGATGGTGTGGCGGGCCTGCTGGAGCAGCACGCAGAAGGTGAGCGACAGCAGCAGCGCGGCGGCCAGTTGGACGGCGGGGCGCGTCTCGCGCTGGACCACGTCGGGCTCCAGGCTCACGCCCGAGGTCTCGCCCATGTAGAGGACGGCGATCACCCCGCAGACGATGCCGACGCTGAGGTAGACCACCTCGAGCAGGCGGGCCGAGGCGGTGAGGTAGTAGCCGGTGAGGCCGTCCTGGACGCCGGCGACCAGGGCCCGCCCGGGGATCACCGCGAACAGGCCGCCGGTGACCATGGCCGCGGCCTGGATCTCCCCGGAGCCGGAGGTGTGGCTGGCCGCCCAGCCGACGCCCACCAGCGCGGGCGCCATCGCGGACGCGGCGAACTGGTAGAACTCCGGCAGGCCGCGGCTGGCGGCCAGCCAGGCCAGCCGGTCGCCGACCATCGCGCCGAGGGCGGCGAGCAGGAAGACCTGCCAGTTGCCGCCGACCAGGGTGCTGGCGGCGCCGGCCAGCAGGCCGCTGGCGATGGTGAGCTGCCACTTGGTGAACGGGTGCCGGTTCCGCCGGATGGTGGCCAGCCGGCCGTACGCCTCCTCCAGCGTGACCTCGCCGGAGGAGATGTCGTCCACCAGCTGGAAGACGGCGGCCAGCCGGGTGTAGTCGGTGCCGCGCCGGCGGACGGTGCGGCTGAGCGACACCGGCGCGTCGACCAGCGACGGCTGGTGGGTGATCTCGATCAGGGTGAACGTGACGGTGGCGTCGCATCGGTCGAGGCCGTAGGCGTGCACCACCCCGAACATCGCGGCCTCGACGTCCTCCGCGCCCTCGCCGCCGGCGAGCAGCAGCTCCCCGATGCGCAGCGTCAGGTCGAGCACCCGGGGCACGGCGAGCGGCGCCTCGCCCTCCTCGCGTGGCACGTACTCCGGGGCCGGCCGCTCGGCCAGCGGCAGCCGGACCATGCTCCGCATGCGGTCCTGCCAGTAGGTGCCGCGACCGGCCTCGAGGCCGGCCACCCGAGCTATCCCCTGGGCCGGGGTGCCCGTCAGGCCGGGGCCGGCACCGCGCGGCGGGGCGAACCCCTCGGGGACGGCGAACTCCGACGTCGGATGGTCGCCCTCGGCGGCGGACAGCTCGAGCCCTACCGGGACCGCGAACTCCGAGCTGGGGTGGTCGCCCTCGGGAACGGGCAGCTCGAGCCCCTCGGGGACCGCGAACCCGGAGTTCGACTCCTGGTCCACCGCTTCCTCGCCGCCCACGACCGATCCCGCTCCTCACTACGCCGGGTGGGGCCCTCCGGAAGGCCCCCGCCGCAGCATAGGGTCATTCCTGGGGATTCGCCCGGCCGGTGTGGCGGGCCGCGTTGGCCAGGATGGCGGCCCGCAGGAAGCGGGCGAGACCGGGCCGCAGGGCGTCGATGTTGCGGGTGAAGCGCTCGTCCGCGACGTACATCTCGGCGAGGGCGGTGTGCATCTCGTGGCCGCACTCGTAGAAGTGCCGCGAGATCTGGAGCCGGTGCTCCTCGGCCGCGGCCATCGCCTCGGCCGACTCGGCCGCCGCACCGGCCTCCAGCAGGGCGACGAGGCGGGCGTTCAGCTCGTCGCCCTCGGCCTTGATCCGCTGCCAGTCCTCCTTTCGATAGCTCGCCGCCCGGCGCTGGGACTCCCGGTACGCCTCGGTGTCGCCCCAACGCCGCTCGGCCTCGTCGGCGTACTGCTCGGGCTCGGATTCGCCGAAGACCTCGAACCGCTCCTCGGGGGTGAGGTTGATGCCCATCTTCCGTGCCTCCATGGCTCGTTCGACGGACGTGGCCATGGCGCGCAGCCGCTCGATCCGCTCGGTCAGCAGCGCGTGCTGGCGGCGCAGGTGTTCCTGGGGGTTCGCCTCCGGGTCGTCCAGCAGGACGGCGATCTCCTCCAGCGGGAAGCCCAGCTCCCGGTAGAAGAGGATCCACTGCAGCCGGTCGAGGTCGGCGTCCACGTATCTGCGGTGCCCGGCCGGGGTGCGCTCGCCCGGCACCAGCAGCCCGACCTCGTCGTAGTGGTGCAGCAGCCGCACCGTGACCCGAGCGAACCCGGCGACCTGTCCCACCGAATAGCTCACGTCCGTCTCCTTTCGCGTTCCCCCACCACGGTGCGCCATCACGCGGCGTGAGGTGCAAGCCGGCGTGCGGGGCGAGCCCGGCGCCGGCCGCTACGCGTCCCGGGCGCGCAGCACCGCGTATCCCGCCGCCAGCGCCGCCGCGGACCAGGCCAGCAGCACGGCGACCGCGATCCCCGCCCCGTAGGGCTCGTGGTCCCGGGTGATCAGCACCACACCGGCGCTCGACGGCAGGTGGTCGGCGACGCCCTCCAACCACCTGGCGCCTATCGCGCGCAGCAACTGGGGCACGGCCAGCTGCAACAGGACCAGGCCGGTGATCGCGCCCGCCGCGCTGCGCAACATGGTGCCGACGCCTATGGCCAGCAGGGCCAGCGCGGCCAGATAGCCGCCGGCGCCCGCCGCGGCCGCCGCCGCGTCGGCGGCCGTGAACGCGCCGTACTCCCGCATCACGGGGGCGGCGCAGGCCGTGCCGAGGAGGCCGAGCAGCACGCCGAGCGCCGCCGCCACCGCCGCGACCACGGCCGCCTTCCCGAGTAGCAGGCGCCAGCGGACCGGGACGCTCTGCAGCGTGGTGCGGATGGATCCGCTGGCGTACTCGCCGGTGACGGCCAGGGTGGCCAGCACGACGACGGCGAGCTGGGCGACCATCAGCGCGTCGGCCACCGTGTGCGGTGCCGGCCTTGCGGTGTCGAACCCGTTCTCCGCGCTGGCGAAGGCCGACATGCCGACCACGACGGAGGCGGCGGCGGTGAGCAGCCCGGCGGCCACCAGGCTCCACCAGGTGGAGCGCACGCTCCACAGCTTGGTCCACTCGAAGGCGACGGCCCCCCTCATCGCGACTCACGCTCCCCGTACTCGACGCTGTTCTCGGTCAACTCCAGGTAGGCCTCCTCGATGGACGCGCGGCGCTCGCCGAGCTCGTGGACGGGCACCCCGTGTCGGAAGGCGAGGTCGCCTATCTCGGCCAGGGTGCCGCCGAGGACCAGGATCTCGTCGCCGCCCCCGCCGTCCGGCTGGCGCACGGTGAGCCCCGCCCCGGCCAGGTGGGGGAGCAGGTCGCCGAGGCGTGGGCTGCGGATCCGGATCGCGTTCTCCGAGCCGCGCTCGATGAGGCTGGCGATGGGCTCGTCCGCGATGAGGCGGCCGCGCCCGATCACCGCCACGTGGTCGGCCGTGTCCTGCATCTCGCTCATCAGATGGCTGGACAGGAAGACCGTGCGGCCCTCGGCGGCGAGCGAGCGGATCAACCGGCGCAGCCAGCGCACCCCGTCCGGGTCGAGGCCGTTGACCGGCTCGTCGAGCAGCAGCACCGGCGGGTCGCCGAGCAGGGCGGCGGCGATGCCGAGGCGCTGGCGCATGCCGAGGGAGAAGGAGCCGACGCGGCGGTCGGCCACGGCCGCCAGCCCGACCGTGTCGAGCACCGCCGCGACCCTGGCCCTCGGGATGCCGTTGCTGCGGGCCATGCCCACCAGGTGGGCGCGCGCGGAGCGCCCCGGGTGCGCGGAGCGGGGGTCGAGCAGGGCGCCGGCCTCGCGCAGCGGGTGGCGTAGCTCCGCGTAGGGGCGGCCGTTGACCAGGGCCCGGCCCGAGGTGGGGGCGTCGAGGCCCATCACGATCCGCATCGTGGTGGACTTCCCCGCGCCGTTGGGGCCGAGGAAGCCGGTGACGCGACCGGGCCCGATCTCCAGCGAGAGGGCTTCGACCGCCGTTCTCGCTCCGTGTCTCTTGGTGAGGTGACGCATGCTGATCATGTCGCCGAGGCTAGGAACGGGGCGTGGTGCGGCGCTGCTGTCGATCGTCAGGAGAATCACCTGACTTTCGTCAGTTACGCAGAGCGACGGCTCGTTGTTAGCGTGCCGGCCATGAAGCCCTGGTTTGTACTGATCCTCCTCACCCCGATGGCGCTCGACACAGAGGGCGCCCGCCCACTGCCGACGCTGGCGGCGGCGGGGACGATAGTGCTGGGCGCGGCGATCAGCCGCCGGGCGCCGGCGCTGGGGCTGACGGCCGCCGGGGTGCTCGGGGTCTTCGTCGTGGTGGGCGGGGTGAGTCCGGGATCGCCGCTGAGCGCCGCGGTCCTGCTCAGTCTCCTGGCCGGGCGGCACATGACCCAGCTGTGGCGGGCGCAGTACGCCTTCATCGCCGCGGCCAACGTCGGGTTGGTGGTCGCCGTGGCCGACGGCGACCTCAGCGGCTGGATCGTCATCCTCTTCACCCAGTTCGGCACGGCGATGCTGCCGTGGTGGGCCGGCACCTGGTGGCGGCAGCGTGCCGCGCTGATGCGCGCGGGCTGGGAGCGCGCGGAGCAGGCGGCGGAGCAGGCCAGGCTGCGCGAGCGGGCCAGGATCGCGCAGGACATGCACGACTCGTTGGGTCACGAGCTGAGCCTCATGGCTCTGACGGCCGGGGGGCTCGAGCTGTCGCCCGGCCTGAGCGAGGGGCAGCGGGCGATGGCCACGCGGTTGCGCGAGGGCTCGGTGGCGGCCACGGAGCGGCTGCACGAGGTGATCGGGCTGCTCGGGCAGGGCGAGGAGCCGACCGGAGACGAGATCCCCGATCTGGTGGAGCGGGCGCGGCGCTCCGGGGTGTCGGTCGAGTTGTGCGAGGAGGGCGGGCCCAGGGAGTGGGGCACCCCGGTCCTGCGGCACGCGGCGCGGCGGGTGGTGCAGGAGGCGCTGACCAACGCGGTCAAGCACGCGCCGGGGTCGCGCATATCCGTCCGGGTGGCCCACTCGGAGTCCGAGTCGGTCGTCGGGGTGACCGACACGGGTTCGCCGGCCGACGCCGAGGCCGGTCCCGCACCGGTCGGCAGCGGCACGGGCCTGATCAGTCTCGACGAGCGGGTGCGGCTGGCCGGCGGCACGTTGCGGGCCGGGCGGCTGGGGGCGGGCTTCGAGGTCGTCGCGCGGCTGCCGCGCACTCCGCCGGAGGGCGCGTCGGCGCCGTCCGGGTGGGCGGCCCGGCCGACCGAGATGGTGGCGGCACAGCGGCGGGCTCGGCGGGATCTGCTGCGGTCGTCGGCCCTGCCGTTCGGGCTCGGGTTCGCCCTGCTGGTGGGGTTGTTCACCGTCTACGCGATCTCGGTGACGCGGACGTCCCTGGCGCCGGCCGAGTTCGACGGGCTGCGGCTCGGGCAGGAGCGGTCGGAGTTCGCGTCCGTGCTGCCGCACTCGATCAGCGCGCCACCGCCGGTGCTGGCCGAGCCGCCCATACCGTCCGGGGCCAGCTGCGAGTACTACCGGGCCGGGCACAGCCTGCTAGACATCTCGGAGACGATGTTCCGGCTGTGCTACGAGGACGGGGTGTTGGTAGCGAAGGACACGCTGCGGCGTGGCGACTGATGGGGGGTGCGCGAGATGGTTCGGGTCCTGATCGCCGATGACGAGGCGATGATCCGCGCGGGGATCCGCGGGATCCTGGCCGCCGATCCGGCGATCGAGGTGGTGGCGGAGGCGGCGGACGGCAGGGAGGCGGTGGAGTTGGCCCGCCGGCACCGGCCGGGCGTGGCGCTGTTGGACATCCGGATGCCGGGTTCCGACGGGCTGACGGCGCTGCGGCACCTGCGGGAGCAGGTGCCGGAGACCGGGGTGATCATGCTCACCACGTTCGGCCAGGACGACTACATCACCCGGGCGTTGGATCTCGGTGCCGCCGGCTTCCTGTTGAAGGCGTCCGATCCGCGGGAGCTGATCGCGGGGGTGCACGCCGTGGCGGAGGGCGGCGCGTGCCTGTCGCCCCGGGTCACCCGCCGGGTGATCGGCGAGCTGCGGCAGGGGACGATCGCGCGGGACCGGGCGCGGGAGCGGGTGGCCGGGTTGAGCGAGCGGGAGCGGGAGGTGCTGGCGCTGATCGGGGCCGGCCTGTCCAACGCGGAGATCGGGCGGCGGCTGCATCTGGTGGAGGGCACGATCAAGGCCTATGTCAGCGCGGTCCTGATCCGGCTCGGGGTGCGCAATCGGGTGCGGGCGGCGATCGTCGCGTACGAGGCCGGTCTGGTGGCGGACCCCTCGGCCCCCGGCGGGGCCGGGGGCCGGGCGGGTGGTTGAGCGCCGGGCCCGGTCCGGGGGCTAGTCGTTCAGTCGGGAGAAGCGCCGCATGGCCAGTGGGGCGCAGAGAGCGAGGAGGAGCAGGGGCCAGGCGACGGCAAGCGGGACGGGGTGGGTGGCGGCCCAGCTGTCGCCGGACCAGCCGGGGTTGCCGAAGAGGTCGCGCACCGCGCCCGCGGTGGCGGACATCGGGTTCCTCCCCCAGGCATGGCGGCCTGGGAGGTGCCCCCATGGCGATGGCGCCGATCCAGCCGGGCATGGTGTCCGGTGAGGTGAAGGCGTTGGAGAGGAAGCCGACCGGCCAGACGAGGATCTGCACGGCCTGCACCATCTCGGGCCGCCGGCGACCAGGCCCAGGTAGATGCCGACCCAGAGCATGGCGAAGCGGAGCAGCAGGAGCAGGCCCACGGCGGCCAGCGCCTCGGCCGGGGTGCCGTGCCAGCGCCAGCCGATGGTGAGGCCGGCGCCGATCATCACCAGCAGGCCGGCGGTCGACTCGAGCATGTCGAGCAGGCTGCGGCCGACCAACACGGAGGAGGGAGCTATCGGCATCGAGCGGAAGCGGTCGAGGATGCCGCGGTTGATGTCCTGGGTGAGGGCGACCATGGTCGACTCCAGGCCGAAGGCCATGGTGAGCGCCAGCATTCCGGGCACGAGGTAGTCGGTGTCGTCACCGGAGGCGCCGCCCTCGACGGCCATGCCGCCGCCGAGGAAGTGGGCGAACATCACCAGCATCATCACCGGGAAGACCAACCCGGTGGCGAGGGCGCCGGGTTGGCGGGCTCAGTGGGCCAGCCCGCGGCGGGTCATGGTGGCGGAGTCGACGAGGGCGCGGCTCAGCCGGCCCGTCGGGGGTGCGACGGGGGTGGCCGTCGTGGTCATGCGGAGACCTCCGAGTGGTCGCGGGCGTCGCCGGGCGTGCCGTCGGCGGCGGGGTCGCCGGGGCTGTCCCCGGTCAGGTGGAGGAAGACCTCGTCGAGGGTGGGCCGGCGGAGGGCGATGTCCTCGGCGTCGATGGCGGCGGCGGTCAGGGCGCGCACGGTCTCGGCCAGGGCGGCCATCCGGTTGGTGACGGGCGCGCTGACCAGCCGGCGGTCCGGGTCGGTGTGGGTCTCGGCGGCGCCGGCGGCCATGCCGACCACCGAGGCGGCCTCGGCCAGCCGTGCCCGGTTCCGCACCACCACGTCGATGTGGTCGGCGCCGATCCGGGCCTTGAGCTCGTCGGCGGTGCCCTCGGCGATCCGGCGGCCGCGGTCGATCACCGAGATGCGGTCGGCGAGTTGATCGGCCTCCTCCAGGTACTGGGTGGTGAGCAGCACGGTGGTGCCACCGTCGGCGAGGGTGCGGACGGCGTTCCACACCTCGGTGCGGCCGCGTGAGTCGAGGCCGGTGGTCGGCTCGTCGAGGAAGAGGACCTCGGGTCGGGTGATCAGGCTGGCGGCCAGGTCGAGCCGGCGGCGCATGCCGCCGCTGTACTGGCGGACGGCGCGGCTTCCGGTGTCGGCGAGGCCGAAGCGTGCCAGCAGTTCGGTGGCGCGGCCGGCCGCGCCGCGGCCGCCGAGGTGGTAGAGCCGGCCGAAGAGTTCGAGGTTCTGCCGGCCGCTCAGCTCCTCGTCGAGCGCGGCGTGCTGGCCGAGCAGCCCGATCCGGTAGCGGACCTCGTCCGGCTGGCGGGTCACGTCGTGGCCGGCCACCACGGCGCGGCCGCCGGTGGGCCGTAGCAGGGTGGTGAGGATGCGGACGGCGGTGGTCTTGCCGGCGCCGTTGGGGCCGAGCACGCCGTGCACGGTGCCGCGCTCGACGGCGAGGTCGAGCCCGGCCAGCGCCGTCTTGGTCTCCTTGGTGCGGCGGTAGATCTTGGTCAGGTCCTCGGTCAGGATCGCGTGATCGGACACGCACGCCTCCCGGTAGTCACATTTGATGAGCGAGAGCGGCCGAGGGTAACTTCCCCTTCTCCAGCTAGTCAAACTTGATTAGTCACGCGGTGAGAGACTGCGCCCCAGGACACTGATCAGCACGGAATGCAAGGGGAAGGCGGCAGCGGATGTCGGCCATTCGGCTCCTGGTGCTCGGCGCGGTGCGCCAGCACGGCCGGACGCACGGCTACCAGGTGCGCAACGACCTGGAGTTCTGGGGCGCGCACGAGTGGTCGAACGCCAAGCCCGGGTCGATCTACCACGCCCTCAAACAGATGGCCAGGCAGGGCCTGCTGATCGCGCACGAGATGGCCCCCAGCCCCGCCGGCGGCCCGCCGCGCACCGAGTACGAGCTGACCGACGCCGGCGAGGACACCTATCTGGAGCTGTTGCGGGAGTCGCTGCGCGCCCACGACCAGCGCATCGATCTGCTCACCGCCGGCGTGGGCTTCATCGTCGACCTCCCCCGCGACGAGGCGATCGAGCTGCTGAGCGAACGGGTGGCCGCGCTCGAGGGCTGGCGCGAGGAGGTCGAGAAGCACTGGGCGCCACCGGGGAACACGCCGGCCGAGTGGGGGCACATCGGCGAGGTCATGCGGCTGTGGGTACACAACTCGCACAGCCAGGCCGAGTGGACCCGTGGGCTCATCGACCGGCTGCGGGGCGGCGCCTACGTGATGGCGGGCGAGGGCGAGCGCAGCGTCGAGGTGCTGCCGCCCGACGTGAAGAACCCCTTCGCGCAGGACGCGTAGGACGCGTAGGACGCACCGGGCTCTGGTTCAGGGGCCCGCGGTTCAGAGGATGCGGCGCATCTCCGCGAGGAGATCCCGGGTGCCGTCCGGGCTGAGCGCGAACTCGGCGAGCCGGTCGAGCACCACCTGGTAGGCCGCGACCTCCTCGCGCTTGTCCAGGTACAGCGCGCCGGTCAGCTGCTCCAGGTAGATCAGGTCCGACAGCTCCCGCTCCGCGAAGCGCAACAGCGTGAAGGCGCCCGACTCGGCCACGTGCCCGCCCTGGGCGAAGGGCACCACCTGCAGGGTGACGTTCGGGTACTCCGCGAACTCCAGCAGCGAGGTGAGCTGTTCGGCCATCACCTCGCGCCCGCCGTGGTGCCGGCGCAGCGCCGACTCGTCGAGGACGCAGTGCAGGTGCGGCGCGTTCTCCGACACCAGCAGCTTCTGGCGGGCCAGCCGCAGCGCGATCCGCCGGTCCACCTCGGACCGCGGCAGCCGCCCCTTGTGCCCGCCGACCACCACGGCGTGCGCGTACGCCTCGGTCTGCAACAGGCCGTGTACGAACTGGAGTTCGTAGGTGGAGATGCGTTCCGCCGCCGCTTCGAGGCCGATGTAGGTCTGGAACCAGCTCGGCAGCACGTCGTTGTAACTGTGCCACCACCCCGCCTGACCCGAGGAGCGGGCGAGGCCGAGCAGGGGCTCGCGCTCGGCGTCGTCGGTCACTCCGTACAGCGTGAGAAGATCGGCGACGTCGCGCGGCTTCACGCTGACGCGCCCCAGCTCCATCCGGCTGATCTTGGACTCCGAGGCCCGGATCGAGTAGCCGGCCTCCTCACGGGTGACCCCACACGCCTCGCGAAGCCGGCGCAGCTGTGAGCCGAGCAGAATCCGACGCACCATCGAGCCATCCGCGGCCTCGGGAGGGTTGGCGACCCCGGTGGCCGCGCCGGTGCCCTCCGCCATCCGTTGAGAACTCATGAGACTCACTGCCCTCCACCTCCGACCGCAGAAGTCTGCCACGAATGAGTCTCATTCGGTGTGCGCATGATTACAGTCCATCAAATTTTTTCGTGCACGTGCATCTGCCCTTGCATTTGCCGTAAGCCTTGGGAAGCATGAGTCCTACGCGCTGGGAACCGGTGCGTCAGCTTGGCCCTGCCGCGCTCAACCGCGTCTGGCGGGGTTCGGAGGACCGGACTCGACGTCGGCCCCCGACGACAGCAGTGCCGCCGCCGCAACGCCAGGAGTGCCGCGCCATGGGGACCAGAGGAACGCCCATGCTGGACCAGTTAGGGCAACCCTTTCCGCCCGTAGACCTGCGCACGCTCTCCGGCACGGCCACCCTCGGTCTCACCCAGCGCCCCGAATCGGTGCGCCGGGCACGGGAGTTCACCCGCAGCACGCTGATGGGCTGGCGGATACCCGAGCACTTCGACTCGGTCGGCCTCGTCGTCTCCGAGCTGGTCACCAACGCCCTGCGGCACGGCGTCGGCCCGCGGCCGACCGCCGGTTCTGGCGGCGGCGTCCCGTCCCAGTCGACCGGTCAACCGGCCGCGGCCGTGACCGTCTCCCGACCGCTGGTCGAGCTCGAACTGATGCGCTGCGCACGGCGGTTGATATGCGCGGTCCAGGACCCGAGCGGCGCCCTGCCGAGGACGAGCCAGCCAGGCGGCATGGACGGCTCGGCGGAGTCGGGGCGCGGGCTGCACCTCGTGGAGTGTTTCAGCGACGGCTGGGGCTGGCGGATGCTGACCAGCGGTCGCGGCAAGGTCGTCTGGGCCGTCTTCCAGACCGACTGACCCGCGGCGAACCAGGACCAAGTCCAAGACCAGGACCAGAGAACCAAAGAACCAAGATCCGAGACCGGCGGCCAATCGGCCGGCCGGTCACGGTCGTTCGGCGGTCGAGTCGACCGATCACGCGCTCACGCGATCAGGTGGTCGAACTCGCCGTCCTTGACGCCGCGCAGCAGCGCCTCGACTTCGGCCGGCGTGTAGACCAGGGCCGGCCCTTCGGGAAAACGGGAGTTGCGAACGGCAACGTCCCCACTGGGCAACTTCGCGAACTCCGCGCAGGTCCCCTGGGAGTTGCTGTGGCTGCTCTTGAGCCACACCACGTCCCGGAGTTCGTGCGCGGCAATGCCGTTGTACGCGTCGGGCACTGGACTCTCCCGGGTCGTGCTCGTGATGCAACAAGAGCCTCACGCGTCAACATGAGACTCAACTGACCCAGATACTAACGTCGTTCAATTGCATATGCACGCGCGAATGCACGTGCACGACGGGCTGTCGCCAGCCCGTCACAACTCATTGGTCCGTGCCAAGGATGAGACGACGCGGGCCCGCATCCGGTTCCATCACATCCGCCGGAAATCGGTACAGCGCAGGGGAAGCGAACGAGTACGGCGCGCGTGCCCCGTGAGGTGCGTCACGCCTCGCGTTCCCGTCGCGGACTCGACGGTCGCAACGACGTACGTCACCTCACGGGTCGGCGTCAGGACACCGGGTCGAGCAGTTCGTCGAACGCCGAGGCGAGCTCCCGCCACGCCGCCCGGCCGCCCGCGTACTCGGAGTCCGTCAGCAGACAGGACCGCAGCCGCGCCCGCAGCCCCTCCCGATCCAGTCCCGGCGCCGTGAAGACCAGGTGCTGCACCCGATCCCCGACCTCCTCGTCCCAGTCGATCGCGGCCGCCACCCGGCGGACCGCAGGCGCCATCTCCCAGGCGGCGTCCGGCACCGCGGCGAGCCACGGCCCGACGTTGTCGACGCAGAGCGCACCACCCGCCGCGTCCCAGGAGAGCAGCGTGTCGGGCCGGTCGGCCAGCCAGAACCGGCCCCGGCTGCGCGGCGCGGCGCACGTCAGCTCCTCCAACGCCGTGTACAGCCGCTCCGGGTGGAAAGGCCGGCGGTGCCGCCACACCAGCGTGCTGACGCCCGCGTCCTCCGCCTCCTGCGGCAGCAGCGCGCTCGCCGGGTGCTGGCGGGCGGCCGCCGACTCGACGTCGAAGCCGGACGCCGCGTACCGCGGGAACTCCGGATCCGCGACCAGCACCCGCCTGGCCGTGGGGTGCAACTGCGTGAGCAGCGCCCGGTCCAGGTCGTCGGCCGGCTGGTCGCCGCCGACCAGCGCCAGCGTCGGCGCGTACTCCAACTGCCGCGCCCAGGTGTCCGCGACCGTCCGCTGGTCGGTCCTGGCGGTGGCGAGGCCGACCTCGGACAGGTCGTCGCCGTTGGCGAGGTACGGCAGCACCAGCGCCGGGTCGACGGCGGTGAGCACGCCCGTGACCAGCAGCCGGCCGGCCCCGTGGGTGGCGATCACCTCGACCATGGACCGCGCCTCGACCGAGTCCCACAGCTCGACCACCGCGAGGCGGCACCGGTCGTCGTCCGCCAGCCGCAGCAGCTCGGGCACCAGGTCCTCGCGCAGCGCGCAGCAGGCACAGTCGTTGACCAGCGGGGTCTCGCCGGAGCTCAGCGTGGCCCCGGCGTCCCGCACCAGGCGGGTCACCGTGCCGGTGGACGCCGCTCCGGTCAGGTCGTGGTGCAGGGCCACGCTGCCCGGCACCCCCGTGAGCAGCCGCCGCACGGCGGTGCGGCGGGCGTCGGCGTGCAGTCCGCCGACGATGACGACCGGCAACATCAGCTCTCCTCGCCCTCGTTCTCGCGGGTGTCGTGGTTCCCGCCGTTCCCGTGGTTCCCGTCGCCCGTGTCGCTCGTGTCGTTCTTACGGCCGTACCGGCGCTCGAACCGCTCCACCCGGCCGGCGGTGTCGACCACGCGTCGACTGCCGGTGTAGAAGGGGTGGCTCGCCGAGGAGGTCTCCACGTCGACCACCGGATAGGTGTGGCCGTCGTCCCACTCGATGGTCTGGTTACTGTCCGCGGTCGAGCGGGTCAGGAACGCGTACCCGGCGGTCCGGTCACGGAAGACGACGGGCCGGTATTCGGGGTGTGTTCCGGACTTCATGGCTGACCTCTCTTCCCACGTTCCTCATGTTCAGCACCGCGCTCGCGGGCACCGGGCTGGCTACGGGTACCCGATCCGCGCCGGTGGATCCACGGAAGCGACTTCCAGTCTACCGAAACGGAAACCATTTTCATTAAGAAGAGGATCACACCGCCGCGCGTTCGGACGGAGGCGCGCGTCGGCCGCCCCACCGTCGGGCGGTGGGGCGGCCGGGAGGGGGAAGGCGCCGGGTGGTGGGGCCGCGGTTACTCGCCGGCGGGGCCGGTCAGCGAGACTCCGTTGCCCACCGGAGTGCCGAAGTTCGGCGTGCCGTCCGCGTTCCACGAGATGCGCTGGGCGCGGGTGGTGCGGGTGCCGCCGCAGCCGTCGGAGGCCGAGGAGTTGGCGTGGTAGACGATCCACGTCTCGGCGCCGTTCGGCGAGGTGAAGAACCCGTTGTGGCCCGGCCCGTAGACGCCGGCCGCGTCGTTCCGCTGGAAGACCGGGTTCGCGAACTTCCGCCAGGACGCGGCGTTCATCGGGTCGGAGCCGACCAACTCCAGCATCCCCAACTTGTAGTCGGGCGTGTTGCAGTGCGACGCCGAGTAGACGAGGAACGTCCTGCCGTTGCGCCGCAGGATCACCGGCCCCTCGTTGACGCCGGAACCCGACCGTTCCCAGGCGTAGTTCGGGGACGAGATGCGGACGCCGCGTCCCGACGCCGTCCACGGGTTGGCCATCGGCGCGATGTACAGGTTCTGGGTTCCGCCCTCCCAGAACGAGTGCAGCAGGTAGAGCCGGCCGTCCGGCATGGTCAGGTAACTGCTGTCGATCATCCAGCGGTTGTCGCCGTACGGGTCGACCTGCCCCCGGTAGGTGTACGGGCCGAGCGGGTCGTCGCCGGCACTCTCCAGCACGTGGACGTGCTGGTTGTCGATGTTCGCGGCGACGCCGGCGCTGTAGGTCAGGTACCAGCGGGTGCCGTTCGGACCGTTGAGCCGGTGCAGCTCGGGGGCCCAGAAGTTGCAGCAGCGGCTGGCGTTGGTCTCCCGGTAGACGGTCACCGGGGGCGCGTTGCGCAGGCCGGCCAGGGTGGTGGCGCTGCGCATCTCCCAGTGGGAGGCCCAGGTGGTGCCGAGGTGGTAGTAGCGCCCCTGGTAGTAGGTGACCCAGGGGTCGGCGCCGTTCTGGCTGACGATCGGGTTGGTGAACGCGGCGGTCGGCCGCGGGCCGTCGTCGGCGGTCGCGGCGGTCGCGGCGGTCGCGGCGGTGACGACGGGGGCGTCGGCCGTGGCGGGCTGGCCGGCGGCGGCCGGGCCGCCGTTCTGCACCAGCAGGGCCATCGCGCAGGCGACGACCAACGCCATCAGCAACGCGACGCGCGGGCGCGGGCGGCCGCGCGTCAGGGTGGGGGTGGGGGGCATGGCGGCTCCTGTGAGTTCGATATCTCGAACGAACTTCGGAACTGCGGACACGGCGGAAGTTAGGGACGCCGCAGGAACGGGTCAAGGGAGGAATCCCGCCGAACCGCCGCACCGCAGAACGCGGGCGGGAGCGGCCCGAGTCGTTATCGAACGCAACATCCGCTACGAGAGGTATGGCCGTTAGGCTGTCCGGCACTTGACGAGATGATCAAGGGAACGGCGCCATGGAACCGCACACCACCACCACGTCGGAGCTCGCCTCGCTGCCCGCGGAGCCCCTGATGACCAGGGACTACGAGACCCGGCCGGCGCTCGTCTACGAGCGGCTTCGGAACCGGTTCGGGGCGGTGGCCCCGGTCGACCTGTACGGGGTCAGGGTGTGGCTGGTCGTCGGCTACCACGAGGTGATGGAGGTGCTGCGGGACGAGTCCGTGTGGAAGGCGGACGCGGCCCACTGGCGCGCCCTCCAGGAGGGCCAGGTCCCGGACGACTGGCCGATGTTGGCCGGCTACCGCGTCGACCACCTGCTGCACCAGGACGACGAGCGGCGCCGCACCACCCGCGCGGCCGTGGAGGCGGCGCTGCATCCCTTCCAGGACTCGGGCCGGCCGCAGGGGGTGGAGCTGCGGCTCACCGTGGAGCGCTACGCGGACGAGCTGATCGCCGTGTTCGCCAACGGCCGCTCCACCGGGTTCGTCGACCTCTCCCCGCAGTTCACCCGCCCGCTGCCGCTGATGGTGATCAACCGGTTGTTCGGCTTCCCCGTCGAGCAGGGCGACGACATCGTGATGGACGCCTGGCGGATGGCCGACTCCGCGCCCGACGCGGGCGCGGCCATCAAGCGGCTGATCGCCGCCGCGACCGACCTCGCCCGCTACAAGCGTGAGCACCCCAGCGACGACCTGACCAGCCATCTCATCGCCGCCGCACCGGAGTTGACGCCCGAGCAGATCGCCATCGAGCTCTACGCGATCATCGTCTACTCCGACTACATCGGCCAGACGATCACCAACACCGCGCTCGAGGTGCTGACCGGCAGCGACCAGGCGTGGCAGAGCCTGGAGAACGGCGCCTACGACGAGTTGGTCAACCGGGTGCACATGGCCTCGCCGCCGTGGGCCAACCTGCCGCTGCGCTACCCGGTCTCGGACGTCGTGCTCGGCGACCGGCGGATCGCGGCGGGCGATCCGGTGATGCCCTCGGTGGCCGCGGCGCACGGGGATCCGCTCTTCGCGGCGGCGCTCCACGACAGGTCGCTCAAGAGCAGCCGGGCCCACCTGGCCTGGGGCGCCGGCGTACACCAGTGCCCCGCCCAGGAGTTGGCGGAGATGGTGGCCACCACGGCGGTGAGCCGGCTGTTCGACCGGTGCGAGCTCGAACTGACGCTGCCGGCCGACCAGATCCCGTGGCGGCTCTCGCCGTACGCGCGCGGCGTGAAGTCGCTCCCCGTCCGCTTCCGCACCCTGCCAGGCGCCGGCCCCCTGACGACGCGGCCGCCGCTTCCCGAGACCGGCGGACCGGCCGAGCCGGACGCCCGACCAGCCCCGACCCCGACCCCGACCCCGGTGCCTGAGGCCGGCGGCCGGTCCCGGCTGTGGCGCTTCCTGTCCAGCCTGGTCTCCGGGCAACCTGGTGAGTAGGCCCCGACGACCCCGGTCAGCGCGCCGGCCCCACCGGCGAGTCGCCGATGGGGCCGGGTGTCACGAACGCGGGTGACCCGGGTGGGTCAGTCGATGACCTGGTAGATGTTGAACGCCTCCCACGACCCGGCCGGCTCGGCGGAGCGGGCGCGCAGCGTGTACTGGAGGGCGCCGGTGTAGTTGTTCTCCATGGCGACCCACTGCCCGTTCAGCATCGACAGGATCGCGAACTCGAGGGTCTCCTCGTCCTGGTACAGCTCGAACCGCTCCCAGCCGCCGACGCTCGCCGAGCGGGCGCGCAGCATGTTCTGCCGCTCGCCCGTGAAGTTCTTCTCGACCGCGACATAGAGGTTGTTGGCCCGCGACCGCATCGCGAAGGTGCCGTTGGTGTCGTCCCAGACGAAGTCGAACTCCTCCCAGGCTCCGAAGACGCCCCCGGAACGGGCGCGCGTGACGCCGGTGTTCGGGGCCGCGTAGTTGATCTCCGTGGTGACGAAGTTCCAGTTGCGCACCGACTCGATGGCCAGGCGCTCCTCGACGTACACGTCCTGGGCGGCGAACCCGGACTCCGCCTGCCCCGCCGGCGCTTCCAGCGTGGACCCGGCCAGCACCTCGGCCAGCTCGGCCTCGCTGCCGATCCTCTCCCACCCCTCCGGCACGACGGCGCTCGCCGCGGCCGGGGCCGCGGCCGGCGAGGCCGCGGTGGCCGTGGTCGACGCGCCGAGCGCCGAGGCGGCCAGCAGGCCGCACACACTTGCTATGACTGCGATCTGGCGTCTCACGTTCATCCTTCTGCCAGTCACGGGCCGGTCACCAATCCCCCCACCCGTGAGCACCAAGTCGAACTCCTGGCGCAATTCTGGTACATGAGGTGATCATCCGTCACATGATTTGCGACATCGGCGTGTCGTTCATGTGTCGACGCGAGCGGAGACCGGCCCTTCGTCGTTCGCCGGGTCGTCGTCCGGCACCCAGCGGAGCACGTCGCCCGGCTGGCAGCCCAGCGTGCGGCAGATCGCGTCGAGCGTCGTGAACCGCACCGCCTTCGCGCGGCCGTTCTTGAGGACGGCGACGTTGGCCGGCGTGATGCCGACCGCCTCGGCGAACTCGCCGACGGACATCCGGCGTCTGGCGAGTTGGACGTCGAGGTCGACGACGATCGCCATCAGACGACCTCGGCCATCTCGGCCTGGAGGTCCGTCGCCTTGCGCAACAGGGTCCGCAGGACGACGACGAGCATGATGAACGCCGCCCCAAGGCCGACGCAGGCGGTCGCGCCGGCCAGCGCGCCGAGGACCTCCATGCTGCCGTCGGGCTCCGGGATCTCGGCCAGCGACAGATGCCCGGCCACCCCGACCGCCAGCAGCGTCGCCACGGCCGCGGCGCCGATGATGACGTCGACCCACCGGAAGGCCCCGGCCGTGAAGATCGCGTCGCGTTCGACCATGGCGAGCAGCATCCACACGGCCGCGAGCGCGACCTGCACGCAGACGACCCCGACGATCGCCACCACCACGTACGGCACCTGGAACGGGGCGTAGGGCGGGAAGCGGTCGACCTCGTCGGCCGCCGTCGCCGGGATGACCACGAGCTGGCCGAAGAGCCCGGCCAGGACGGCCAGCGCGATGCCGGCGCGGAGCAGGACGATGAAGTACCTGTGCATGGATCGATTTTCGATAGATCTCTATCGAGAGTCAATCGATGTCGGCGGCGGGCTCCCCGCACCACCCGTCGAAGACCATGGAGAAGATGCGGTCCTGGAGCACCCCGTGCTCGGCGTGCCGAAGCGCCACCATGCGGGACAACTCCCCCAACTGCTCCTCCGTCAGCGCCGCCGAGGCCAGCGACTCCACGGCGAAGGAGTGCGTGGCGCACCATTCCAGGATCGCCTTGAATCCGTTGATGGACGCGACGAACGACCGCTGCTCGACGCTTTTCCAGGCGATCGCGAGTTCCTCGATCGCGCTCGTGGCCGCCCCCTCGGGAACGAGCATCCCGCGCGCCCGCCGGGTCAGCCCCGCCACGTATTCCCCGCGGTCGGCTATGTGCATCAGCCGCACCGTGGCCCGGAATCCGAGCTCCGGCAGCAGTTCGGCGAAGTCCCAGAGCAGCGAGATGGAGCCGCCCTCGACGATCACGAAGGGGTGGCGCTCACGGAGCCCACGCAGCGTGCCGATCAACGACTCCAGGGCGTCGGCGACGGCGAAGTCCCCGTCCGCCACGGCGCGTTCGTCCAGCCAGATCCGCTCCACGTCGGCGGCCTCGCCACCGGCCCTGGCACTCGTGGTGGCCAACTCGGGGAAGCACTGGATCCGATCCGCCACCACGATCGGCGCCCCGGTCGCCCGCGCCAACTCGGTGGCGGCGGCGCTCTTCCCGATGCCCGTGGGACCCGCGATGATATGGATGACCTGTGTGTGTTCCGCGTCGGCGTCGGACACGATTTCCCCCTTCGGCCGTTTTGCCTGACCACCTCTCACGATAGGCCGGGTTTTCGACGGCGATTCACCCGCTGAGGCATTTACTGTGCCAACGGCGAGGCAAGTCAGTAAAGATTGGCCCTCGTCACACAGCGGCGACTCCTGACGAACGCGTTCCACGCGGGCGTGGGGAACAGCAGCGACGGCCCCGCAGGGGCCGCCTTGCTGTCCCGCACGGGGACGATGGCGGCGAAGCCGTCCGCGATCTCCAGGCAGTTACCGCCGTCAGGGTTGCTGTAGCTGGACTTGCGCCACTCGGCCGCGCTCAGTTCTGGGGTGGCTCGCACGGGTTGAAGTCCTCCATCGCGGTCTTGATCCGCGCCGCGGAGTCTCGCGGCGACAGGGCGTACGCCCTGAGTAGATCGTAAGACCGCCGATACTTCACGACCGTTTCCGGCACCTCCACAAGCTGGCTGTCGGCAACTCCCTCGAAGTAGGCGACAGTTGAGCGATTCGGCAGAGTCAGCAGGGTCAGTGGACCGGCGAGCAGCGCGTGTTCCCCGTGGCCGAAGGGAAGGATCTGGATGTTGCAGCGCGTGCTCTCCGTGAGCGGCAGCAGTTTCGCCAGTTGCTCGTACATCACGGCGCCGCTTCCGATCGGACGGCGCAGAACCGCCTCGTCGAGGATCGCCCACAGGTAGGGCGCCGCGTCCGTGCTCAGTCGGTCCTGTCGGCTCATGCGGGTCGAGACGCGCTCCTCGATCGCGGTAGCCCCCTCTTCCGGGTGCCCCACGCGTAGCAACGCCCGTGCGTAAGCCTCGGTTTGGAGCAGGCCCGGCACCATGTGGCCCGCGTACTCGCAGATGTCCGTCGCCTGGGCGGCGAGTTCCATGAAGCGGCGGTAGCGGTCGGGGTACTGCTCGCGTTCGATGACGCGCCAGAGGCCGTCGAAGAGGCGGTCCGTGCCGAACGCTGCGTCGAGTTTGGCGGGGAGGGGTGGGAAGGGGATCCGTTCGGCCGTCTCCACGCCGTGCAGCTGGGTCTTGCTGTAGTTCACCACGTCCGCCAGCGAGTCCAGGGACATGTCGCCGTTGAGTTCGCGCTGTCGCCGCTGCTCCGCGCCGAAGAGGTGGCGGGCCGAGCGTGTGGGGTCCAGCTTGCGAGGGGGAGTGACCATCCGTGAAGCCTTCCGCATTCCTTGTCCGGGTATGGAACAGGATGAGCCTGTTGGGCCCGGTGTGCCGAGCGCAACCATTGATGCACCCACGGTGAACGATCGGATGTTTCGCCGTCAACAGTGCCTGGAGGCAGGGATGCGGGAGTTGGAGATCGGCGCCGCCGCCTACGACGAGCGGGTCGGCCGCTACGGGGTGGTCATGGACCACGAGGCCGGCCGCGTCTATCTGCGGCCGCCGGGCGGTGGGTTGGAGTGGGAGGCGGCGGCGGAGCACGTGCGACCGGCTCGGGTGAGCGAGGTGCTCGCCGAGCCGGTCGCGGAGGCCAACGCGCGGAGTCGGGGGGAGAGGTTGTGACCTGCCGCCGTCACTGCCGGGTGGCGCGGGCGAAGGCGACGCGCGCCCAGACGTAGCCGGCGACGGTGAGGGCCAGGCACCAGGCGACGGAGATCAGGCCGCTGTTGCCGATCTCGGTGCCCAGCATCAGGCCGCGCAGCGTCTCGATCATCGGCGTGAACGGCTGGTACTCGGTGAACCACCGCATCGAGTCCGGCATCGAGTCGGCGGGGACGATCGCGCTGCCGAGGAACGGCATGAACGTCAGCGGCAGCGGGGTGTTGCTCGCCGACTCGGGCGTCTTGGCCACCAGGCCCATCGCCGCGGCCAGCCAGGTGAGGGCCAGGGTGACGAGGCCGAGCAGGCCGAACGCGGCGAGCCACTCCAGCGCGTCGGCGTTCGGCCGGAAGCCGATGGCCAGGGCGACGCCGACGACCAGCACCAGGCCGATCATGGTCTGGAGGACGCTGCCGACGACGTGCCCGGCCAGGATCGCGGCGCGGGAGACCGACATGGTGCGGAAGCGCTTGACGATGCCCTGGGTCATGTCGACGCAGACGCTGACGGCCGTGGCGACGGCGCCCGAGGTGGCGGTCATCAGGATGATGCCGGGGGCGACGTAGTCGATGTACTCGACGTCGCCGACGCCGCCCATCGTCGTGATGCCGGTGCCGAGGGTGTTGCCGAAGGCGTAGTTGAAGAGCAGCAGCATCATGATCGGCATGAGCAGGACCGAGAACGTCATGGCCGGGTAGCGGACCGCGCGCCTGAGGTTGCGGCGGAGCATGGTGGCCGAGTCGGTCACGGTGAGGGCGAGGGCGCTCATCGGGCGTTCTCCAGTCGGGTGGCGGGCTCGGCCTGGCGGCGGGACGAGCCGGTGAGGGCGAGGAAGACGTCGTCCAGGTCGGGGGTGTGGACGGTGAGTTCGGCCGCCTCGACCGAGGCGGAGTCGAGGAGGTCGATCACGGAGCGGACCATCGGGAGCGAGCCGTCGCTCGGGACGCGCAGAGTCAGCGACTCCTCGTCGGCCTCGGCCACCTCGAACACCCGGATGGCGGCGGCGAGTTGCCGCGGGTCGGGGAAGCGGAGCCGGATGTGGCCGCCGGGCATCCGCCGCTTCAGCTCCTCCGCGGTGCCCTCGGCGACGAGCTTGCCGCCGTCCAACAGGGCGATGCGGTCGGCGAGTTCGTCGGCCTCGTCCAGGTACTGGGTGGTGAGGAAGATGGTGACGCCCTGGTCGGCGACGAGGCCGCGGATGATCTCCCACATGGTGCGGCGGCTGCGCGGGTCGAGGCCGGTGGTGGGCTCGTCGAGGAAGATGACGCGCGGGTCGCCGATCAGCGTCATGGCGAGGTCGGCCTTGCGGCGCATGCCGCCGGAGAGCTCGGCGCCGGCCTTGGCGGCGGCCTCGGTCAGCTCGAAGCGGTCCAGGAGTTCCGCGGCGCGGCGGCGCCCCTCCTCGCGGCCGAGGTGGTGCAGGTCGGCCATCAGGATCAGGTTCTCCTGAACGGTGAGCAGCTCGTCGACGGCGGCGAACTGGCCGGTGACGCCGATCGCGGAGCGCACCCCCGCCGGGTCGGCGGTCAGGTCGTGGCCGCCGACGCTGGCCCGGCCCTCGTCGGCGCGGACGAGGGTGGCGAGGATCTCCACGGTGGTGGTCTTGCCCGCGCCGTTGGGGCCGAGCAGGGCGAAGACGGTGCCCTCGGGGATGTGCAGGTCGATGCCGTCGAGGACGGTCTTGTCGCCATAGGACTTGCGGAGGCCCTGGACGGATATCGCGGCGGGCGACCGTCGGCCCTCTCGACTGGACGTGGGCATGACAGATGAAGGCATGGAGTCCTCCCTTTCGAGGGCTGAAGTGACGGGGAAGGTGGGCGAGTCGAGGCCGCCGAGCTCAGCTCTTGGCGCGCAGGATGTCGATGTTGCCGAAGCGGGTACGGGCCCGGATCTCGACGGTCTCCGCGGCCCCCTCGGGGGCCTCGGCGGAGGCGAGCGCGTTGCGCACCTGGCCGGCGCCCGAGCTGACGTCGAGCCAGGCGGCCGTGCCCTCCCGGACGCCGACCGCGATGGCGCCGTAGGAGGTCTCCAACTGGATGGAGCCACGGGCCACTTCGCCCAGCCGCACGGCGCCGTGGGCGGTGGTGGCGCTCACCGAGTCCTCGGCGCGCCGGATCTCGATGTCGCCGTGGGCGCCGCTCATCCGCAGCTCGCCGGTCACGGCGTCGACGGTCGTGGAGCCGTGCGAGTTCTTCAGAACGGCCGGGCCGTCGACGAACCCGACGCGCAGGCTGCCGACGCTGGTGGTGATCTCGGCCCTGCCCTCGACCCGGTCCACGGTGATCGAGCCGTGCGAGGCGATCAGTTGCAGCGGCCCCGTCGTGTCGAGGCGGACGTCGCCCGACGAGGTCTTCACGCGGACCTCGCCGAGCCGCCCCTCGCCGAGCACCTGGGTCCAGGCGCCGGTCACCTCGACGTACGAGCCCGCGGGCAGTTCGACCGTCACGTCGACGGTGCCGGTGCGGCCGAGGCCGAACAGGTTGGACTTGGGCGTCCTGACGACCAGCTCGCCGTTCGCGAAGCCGACCTCGGTCTGGTCGGCCCGCCGCACGTCCCGGTCCTTCTTCGGGTCGCGGGGCCGCACCTCGACAACGGTGTCGAGCCGGTCGCCCGCGATGAACTGGATGGAACCGGCCTCCACGCGCACCGTGGCCGAGATCGGTTCTGGAGTGTCGAAAGAAGGCATGGCAGTCCCGTCCTCTTGGGTCTTCAGCACGTCCCCGCTGGTGGGACGCGGTGTGTGGGTGAGGTGCTGCGGCAGGGGCAGGGGCAGGGGGGCTAGCGGACCCAGCCCGTGAAACTCTGCCCCATGGCCCGGGTCTTCTCCGGCGCCCGCGGCCGGACGCCGCCGTCGACCGCGGCCGACACGGCGCGCACCAGCCAGGCGTTGACCGACAGGCCCTCGCGGGTCGCGGCCTCCTCGACGAGGGCCTTGAGGTGGGCCGGCAGGCGCAGGTTGACGCGGGCGGTGCCGCCCTCGTCGCCGTCGGCCGCGGCCTGGGCCGGGGTCCTGAACGGTTCGACGGGCGCGGCCGGCTCCGTGGGGGCGCCGCCCTCGGCGGGCGGCGGCGTCACGACGAAGTCGGGGTCGAGCCCACGCAGCCGCACGTCGACCGAGCCGGGGGCGAGTTCGCGGGTGATCTCGTCCATCGCGGCGGAGAGCACGTTGAGCATGGTCAGCCGGGTCGCCGACTCCAGGGGGGCGGTGAGCCGGTCGGCCAGCTCGCGGGCTTCGTCGCCGCCGGCCTCGGCGGCCACCGCGAGTTCGCGGCGGAGGGAGTCGACATACGGCGTGAGGTCCATGACGTCATCATGGCACCACTATGGCGCCATACGCAAGACGATGGCGTCACCAATGCGCCATGACGGCACATCGTGGCGCCAGAGATGCGCCGGCGAGGCGCCATCAGGTGCCACGCGGCGCCAGCACCGGCACCACAGCCCGCGCCGGAGGCGGCGCCTTTCTTCCCAAAAGGGCGCGCACCCGGGCGCGCCGCGCTATAACTCGGCTGTGACGACCACAACGGGGCTGGAAGAACTGCGGGTTGAGCTGCACGAGGCGTTGGAACGCGGCACCGCGTGGCTGGAGGCGGTGTCCGCCGCGCCGACGACCACCGAGGAGTGGCGCGCCGAGGCGGGGCGGGACGCGGGCGCCATGCGGCAGCTGCGCACCCGCGCGGCGTCCTCGCTGATCAACGTGGCGCTGCTCGGCGCGTTCTCCTCGGGCAAGAGCTTCCTGCTCAGCGGCCTCCAGGGCGGCCTCAAGCTGCACCAGGGCACCGGCCCCGACGGGCTGCCGGCGGAGAAGTTCGTCGGGCTGCTGCCCTCCTCGCCTGTGCCGACCACGGCCTGCCCGGCCACCGTGGCGCCGGTGGCCACCGGCGCCGAGGGGCCCGACACCAGCGGTTCCGGCTTCCTCCGCGTCCAGTTCGCGGACTCGGCCGAGGGCGAGTGGGAGGACGTGGGCAACTCGCCAGCGCCGCCCGTCGTCGCGGCCTACGCCATGCAGGACGCGGAGGTCACCAACCGGCTGCAGCCGCACTGGTACCGCGAGGTGGCCGAGATCGAGATCCTGATCTCCTCGTTCCGGGTGCCGGCCAAGCTCTACGACCTGCCGGGCTTCGGCTCGCCCAACGCCCTCCACGACGCCATCGTCAAGCAGGCCATGGGCCAGGCCGACTGCTTCATCTACGTCTCGCACGCCTCCCGCACCCTCTCGGAGAACGAACTCGACCTGATCCGCGCCCTCTACGCCCACTTCCGGGTCTACCGGAAGCCGGTGCTCTGGGTCCTCACCGCCATCGACCTGGCCACCCAGCTCGACCACCGCAACGTGCCGGCCTGGCAGGCCACCATCAACCGCAACAACGCCTATCTGCGGGAGCACTTCACCGTCGACGGCCGGCCCGACGCGGAGTTCATCGGTGAGGGCTTCGTGCCCGTGGCGCCGGCCGCCGAGGCGCGCGCCGCCCTGTTCGAGGCCCAGGAGCAGACGGCGCTGGCCAGGCGGCAGGCCGCCGAGAGCCGAATGGACGCGCTGCGCGGCACCCTGGAGACGCTGATCGAGCGCGGCTCTGGCCGCTACCACCTGGGCAAGGTGGCGGACGAGGCACGCGGGCTGCTCGGCCCCAGGGTCTCGCTGCTCGGCGAGCGGCTGCGCACCGAGCGGATGCCGATCGACGAGCTCCAGGGCCGGCTCGACGCGCTGGCCGGACGCCGGCGGAAGGTCGAGACCGTCGCCCCTCGGCTGCGCGAGGAGTTGGAGCAGCGGCTCAAGGAGCACGTCAGGCGCGCCGCCCGGCCGTTCAGCCGGCTCGCCGGGCACCTGCACGCCACGCTCGACGCCGAGATCCTGGCCGCCGACGTGCGCCGGCCGACCAGGGCCAACCAGATCCAGGTCGCCAAGACGCAGGCGCTGCACGACTGGATCGAGGCGCCCGAGGGGCCGGCGCGGATCTGGGAGCGGCAGCTGCGGCAGTTCAAGGACGTGGTCACCGAGCGGGTGCGGGCCGAGTTCGGCGCCGAGGACCCGGCGGCCGCGCTGCCCGGCTACCGCTTCGACATCAACGACCTGACGATGCCGCGTCCCCGCAGGAACCGGACCACGGCGCAGGACGTGCTCCAGCGCACCGCCGCCTTCCTCGGCATCTCGGCGCCCCTGGTGGCCACCGGCTCCTGGATCGGCGGGGCCGCCACCGCCGGCCTGGTGTTCCCGCCGGCCGCCGCCGTGCTCGGGCTCTCCGCGCTGGTCTACATGGGGATCCAGCACCGCAAGTCGCGGCGCACCTCGCTCGAGGTCACCCAGCAGGAGTGGATCGACGAGCTGGACGCGGAGGCCCAGCAGGTGCGGGAGTCGTTCGAGCTCGCGGTCGGCCTCCAGGGAATGGACATGCTGGACAACCTGACCGACAACCTGCTCCGCTACGGCGACGAGCTGGAAGACGGGATGGAGCGGGTGCGGGAGCGGATGTCCCGGCCGGAGACCCAGGACCAGCAAGCCCTCGTCGACCAGCTCGGGTCGGTCGTCGAGGAGGGCGAGGCGGTGGTGGCGGCGCTGCGCGGGCTCGGCGCGCCGCGCGCCGCGGGGTGACGCCGCGGGGTGACGCCGCGGAGTGATTCCACGCGCGGGTTGACCTCAAGTTAACTTGAGGTCCTAGGCTCGGCGCCATGAGCATGGAGATGACCGCCTGGCACGCGCTCTACAACGCCAGGCACGCCACCGAGGACCAACGCCCCTTCTCCCGAGCCGTGTTGCGACGGATCGGCACCTTCGCCCGCCCGCATCGGCGCGAACTCGGCTGGTTCCTGGTGCTGAGCGTCGGCGGCGCGGTGCTGGCCGTGGCCACCCCGGTGCTGGCCGGCCGGGTGGTCAACGCCATCACCGAGGGCCATGCCAGGGGCACCGTCGTCACGCTCGCCCTGCTGATCGCCGGGATCGCCGTCGCCGAGGCCGCCTTCGGGCTGCTGACCCGCTGGCTCTCCGCCCGGATCGGCGAGGGCCTGATCCTCGACCTGCGGACCACCGTCTTCGACCACATCCAGCGGATGCCGATCGCGTTCTTCACCAGGACCAGGACCGGGGCGCTGGTGAGCCGGCTCAACTCGGACGTGATCGGCGCGCAGCGGGCGTTCAGCGACACCCTCTCCGGGGTGGCGGGCAACCTGGTGATGCTGCTGCTCACCCTCGGCGTGATGGTCTCCATCTCCTGGCAGATCACGCTGCTCGCGCTGCTGCTGCTCCCCGTCTTCGTGCTGCCGGCCCGCCGGATGGGCGCCCGTCTCGCCCGGCTCTCCCGGGAGGCCGCCGACCACGACGCGGTGATGGCGACGCAGATGACCGAGCGGTTCTCGGCCCCCGGCGCCACCCTCGTCAAGCTGTACGGGCGGCCGGCCGAGGAGTCGCGGGAGTTCGCGCTGCGGGCCGGCCGGGTGCGGGACATCGGGATCCGCTCCGCGATGCTCCAGATGGCGTTCGTCACCGCGCTCACCCTCGTCTCGTCGCTGGCCCTCGCCCTGGTCTACGGCCTCGGCGGCTACTACGCGCTGCGCGGCAGGCTCGACCCGGGCGCGGTGGTGTCGCTCGCGCTGCTGCTCACCCGGCTCTACGCGCCGCTGACGGCCCTGGCCAGCGCGCGGGTCGAGGTGATGACGGCGCTGGTCAGCTTCCAGCGGGTGTTCGAGGTGCTCGACCTGAAGCCGCTGATCGAGGAGGCGCCGGACGCGCGCCGGGTGCCTGACGGGCCGGTGGCGGTGGAGTTCGACGACGTCGACTTCGGCTACCCGGCCGCCGACCGGGTCTCGCTCGCCTCCCTTGAGGAGGTCGCCACCCTGGACTCACGGGGCGGCGAGCAGGTGCTGCACGGCGTCTCGTTCCGCGCCGAACCGGGGCAGCTGGTGGCGCTGGTCGGCTCGTCCGGCGCCGGCAAGTCGACGATCGCGCAGCTGCTGCCCAGGCTCTACGACGCGGACGCCGGCACGGTCCGGGTGGGCGGGGTCGACGTGCGCGAGCTGACCGCCGACTCGCTGCGGGCGACGTTGGGCATGGTCACCCAGGACGGCCACCTCTTCCACGAGACCATCGGCGCCAACCTGCGGCTCGCCGCCCCCGGCGCCGACGAGGCCGAGCTGTGGGACGCGCTGCGGCGGGCGCGGCTCGACGACCTCGTCGCCGCGCTGCCCGACGGGCTCGACACGGTGGTCGGCGAACGCGGCTACCGGCTCTCGGGCGGCGAGCGGCAGCGGCTCACCATCGCCCGGCTGCTGCTGGCCAAGCCGCGGGTGGTGATCCTGGACGAGGCGACCGCGCACCTGGACGCCACCTCGGAGGCGGCGGTGCAGGAGGCCCTGGCCGAGGCGCTGGCCGGCCGCACCTCGGTGGTCATCGCGCACCGGCTCTCGACCATTCGGGCGGCCGATCAGATCCTGGTCGTCGAGGCCGGCCGGATCGTCCAACGCGGCACGCACGACGAGCTGTTGGCGGCCGGTGGGCGATACGCCGAGCTGCACGCGACGCAGTTCGCCGACGCCGCCGCCGAGCGTGCGACGGCTGAGGTCGAGGCGGGCGTCGAGGCCGACGCCGCGTCTGACGCGCCGTCTACTCCGGTCGGCGCACAATGACGGGCTTTTCACCCTCCGTGCACACAAGATTACCTTATGACCCTCAGCCTTGATCATCTTCGCCGCTGCACCCTGGCCGTGGACCTCGGTGCCGCCCGCACCCGCGTCTACCTCAAGCAGTCCGGACTGATCGTCGACGAGCCGTCGGTGGTCGCCGTCAACACCCAGACCGGCGCCCTGATCGCCGTCGGCAGCCCGGCCGAGCGGATGTCCGGCCGCACCCCGGCCAACATCCGGGTGATCCGCCCGATCAACAACGGCACGGTCGTCGACATCGACGTCGCCCAGCGGATGCTGCGCGCGATGGTGGGCAACAAGCTCCGCCGCGCCTGGCGGCGCAAGCCGCTGCTGCGCGCCGCCGTCTGCATCCCGCACGACGCCGACCCGCTGGCGCGGCGCGCGGCGCTCGAGACCCTGATCGGCGTCGGCGCGCGCCGGGTCGAACTGGTGGACAGTCTGGTGACGGCGGCCGTGGGCTGCGGACTGCCGGTCGAGGAGCCGGAGGCGACGATGATCGTGCAGTGCGGCGCGGCCACCACCGAGGTGGCCGTGCTGTCGCTCGGCTCGATCGTGGCCGCCGAGAAGGTGCCGATGGGCGGCGAGACGGTGGACCGGGCGCTGATGCAGTACCTGCGCAACGAGCACGAGCTGCTGCTCCCCAGCCAGGCCGTCCGGCCGCTGCACGAGGCGCTGGCCGACCCGCTGCACCACATGGCGGAGGTCGCCGGCCGGGACGTGGCCACCGGCCTGGCCCGCACCGTCAAGATCGACCCGGTGTCGCTGCGGGCCGCCGTCACCCCGCCGCTGACCGCGCTCCTCGACACCATCCGCGCGGTGCTGCACCGCTGCCCGCCCGACCTGGTCGCCGACCTCGGCGACCGGGGCGTGATGCTCACCGGCGGCGCGGCGGGGCTCCCGGGGCTCGACGAGATGATCAGGCAGTCGACCGGGATGCCGGTCAACGTGGCCGAGGAGCCCGGGCTGTGCGCCGTCCAGGGCCTGGGCGCGATGCTGGAGGGCCGGTACCGGCAGCGGGAGATCGCCGAGCCGAACTTCCGCCGCCACGAGACCGGCGGCGGCCGCGGCGACCTCAAGCGGCGCTTCCGCCGCCAGGTCAAGGCATCGGGCAAGGCGGCCGGGAGCGCGTCGGGTAGCGCGTCGGGTGGCGGTGGCGCCGGCGGGGCGGACGACGCGCTCGTCGACTCGATGCCGGAGCCGACGAGCCTGGCCTGACCACCGGGCCTGCGATTGGCGGCCTGTGGTCGGCTATCGCGGCGGCCTACGATGCCGGAACATGAACGACGCCAGCACCACGCCGCCGCCCGCGCCCTCGCCGTGGCGCGGGCAGGGGCCCGTGCTGGCGGCCGTCGCCGCCGGCGGCGCGATCGGCACGGCGGCCCGCTACGGCGCCGGCCTGCTGTGGCCGACGCCGGCCGACGGCTTTCCCTGGGCCACGCTGCTGGTCAACGTGGTCGGCTGCGCGCTGATCGGGGTGCTGATGGTGCTGGTCACGGAGACGGGCCCGGGCGTCGCGCCGCACCGGCTGGTGCGGCCGTTCCTCGGCACCGGCGTGCTCGGCGGGTTCACCACGTTCTCCACCTACGCGGTCGACATCGAGCGCCACCTGACGGGCGGTCGGCCGGTGACGGCCGTCTGCTACCTGCTGCTGACGCTGGCCGGCTCGCTCACCGCCGTCCTCGTCGCGGCGACCGCGACCCGCCGACTGCGGCGGAGGCCGGCGTGACGGGCCTCCGGCTGACCGTGCTGCTCGGCGAGGACGACGCCTGGCACGGGCGTCCGCTCTCCACCGAGGTCGTCCACCGCGCGCACCGCGCCGGCCTGGCCGGCGCGAGCGTCTTCCACGGCGTCGAGGGCTTCGGCGCGTCGTCCGTGGTGCACACGACGCGGCTGCTGTCGCTGAGCGAGGAACTGCCGGTGGCCGTCCTCGTCGTCGACGCGGAGGACCGCGTCCGCGCCTTCCTGCCCGAACTGACCGAACTCCTCGCCGGGCGCGGCGTCGCCACGGTCGAGCCGGTGGAGATCCTGTGAACTGGCTGCTGGTCCTGGCGGGCGGCGTGGTCGGCGCCCCCCTGCGCTACCTGACGGACCGGGCGGTGCAGTCGCGCCACGACTCGGTCTTCCCCTGGGGGACGCTGACGGTCAACGTGACGGGCTGTCTGGTGCTGGGTGTGCTGACGGGCGTCGCGCCGTCCGAGTCGCTGCGGCTGCTGCTGGGCACGGGGTTGTGTGGGGCGTTGACGACGTACTCGACGTTCTCTTACGAGACGCTGCGGTTGGTGGAGGGTGGGGGGCGGGGGTTGGCGGGGGCCAACGTGCTGCTGAATGTGGCGGCGGGGTTGGGCGCGACGTTCGCGGGGGTGGGGGTGGGGAACGTGGTGGCGGGCGAGGGGCGCCTCCCCCCCCCCCCCCCCCCCCCCCCCCCCCCCCCC